>JANPIJ010000098.1:0-35332 GCA_031424955.1 Ferruginibacter sp.
CGCAACAAATACACTAAAATAAAACGAGAGTAATTCGAGAGTCAAAAAAACTAGCTTTCTAGAACGCAATAGGGTAGCGGTTTCCCGTATAGAGTACAATTCCCTGCAGCTCCACAATTAAATCTCCAAATTCAATTAAAACGCTATAATTCAATGATTATAGCGCTTTTGTTTTTCTGCATCCCCCACTCGAAGGAATGAAGCGTAGACAATGTGTTTTAGCCTTCTTATGACCGGTAGTTAATTAGTTCCTTTTATTAGTAACACCCGCAATAATGGCGTGCGCTGCCTGATACTGCCATTTCAATTGTAACAGAAGTTTATTTATTTCAGGTATTGCATTTGGCTCAACTTATTTTACCAGCATTATTGTTCCCTTTACCGTTTTGTCTCTGCCATCAATATCCGTTAACGAGATCAGCCATATATAAGCACCCGGGGGCTGCTGCTCTCCCTTATAGGTTCCATCCCATCCTGATGACATGTCAGCCGCCTCAAAAACTTTTTGCCCATACTTATTGTAAACAGCCATCCTGAATTTTTTCACCATGAACGGATATTTCACCCTGAAGATATCATTCAGGTTATCGCCGTTCGGACTAAAAGCAGAAGGTATATACAACTGGCAGATACCCTGGCTGATGATGACGGAACTGGTGGCTGTTCCGCACTCGTTCGTAAGCGTTAGTATGTATTTGCCTGTATCCGTTACATTATAAAAAGATGCATTGCTGCCATCCTGCCAGGCGTATGCTGCTACTGTATTTACCCTGGGGCTTAATAATATCGACTGGCCCTTGCATACAAAGGTATCACGGCCCAAAGTAAATAATGGTTTTGGGGTATAGTCAATATGAATGGAATCCGACAAGTTGCATCCAAAGATATTAGCGGAAACAAAATACCATCCTGCCTGCCTGACAACAAAATTATCCTGTCTGCTTCCATCCTGCCATTGGTACACCGCATTGGTATTGGTAAGCTTCAACACTTTGGTCGCACCTTCACAAAGCGTTGTGTCATTACCCAGTTGCACAACCGGGTTCGGTTTATAGCTTACTACAATACTATCAGTCTTGCTACAGCCTTTATGATTTACGTTTAGCCAGTATATACCTGGTGATTTTACGGAAAATTGGTTGCCGGTACTGCCGTCATTCCACAGGTAAGTTGCACCGGTGTTATTTACCTGCAACGATAATACTTTTCCATCGCAAATGGCCGTATCCTTCCCAATACTAAACACCGGGAGCGGCAACATCGTCAGTAAAACGGTATCCTGGTTTTTGCATCCATTCGTTCCCGTTACTGTAACACTATAGTTGCCCGTAGCAGAAGCTATGTAGGAAGACAGGGTTGACCGATCCTGCCAGGCATAGCTTTGTATGGCCGGGTCAAAGACATTTAGTTTTACTGTGCTGCCTGTACAAAAACCAGTATCCTTCCCCAGGTCCAGGACTGGCAAATTTTTGAAAGTAACATAGATAGTGTCCGCTACGGTACAGCCATTGTCGGAAAATTTGAGCCAATATGTCCCGGCTTTGGTGACAGTAAAACGATCGCCGACAGATCCATCCTGCCATAAATAATTTCCGAAACCTGCTGCAGGAGACAGTTGTAAGGAAGTGCCCTCACAAAGCGCTGTGTCATTACCCAATGAAACTATGGGCTTTGCATTAAAACTTACGTGGATCGTGTCCATCACCGTGCAGGAACCATTGGTAACACTGATCCGGTAATCACCGCTGCTCTTTACATATATTGACCGGCTGGTTTCACCCGTACTCCATCGGTATATTGCATTTGCTATGGAAGAAGTTAGTAAGAGGCTATCTCCTATGCAGATCGTGGTGTCATTACCAATGCTTACCTGTTGCGCACTAATATAACTTACCTGGATGGTATCGCTTACTGTGCAACCTTCATAAGAAACTTTGCCCCAGTAAACTCCGGGCTTATTTACAGTATAATAGTCATCGGCCGAATTATCCTGCCAGGTATAAATGGCTCCCTGGTTAAATACCTTGTAGGGCTGCAATTGTAATGTCAGCGTTTGGCTGTTACACAACAGGGTATCATTTCCAAATACTGCCCTTGGAACATATTTGTAAGACACGTTAATGGTATCATTCGAGTAACAACCGTTCACATCATCAGCAGCAATGATGATATTGCCACCGCCGTACAAAACAGAATCCCTCGCATGACTGCCGTTTTCCCATAAAATATTGGTATAGCTGGCAGGTATATGAAGATTGTAGCTGGTGTTGGTACAGAGGCCGGTGTCCTTGCCCAGGTCCAGTTTGATAGCCTTGTCAGTCACATTAATATAGCCATACCCTGTAGGGCATGAAAAGCCGCTGTTTCCTGTTAATACGTAGTAAAGGCCGGCCTTTTTAACGGTAATACTTTGTGTAGTTTCGCCGGTATTCCATTTATAGTATTGCCAGCCGGTAGGTGCTGTTAAAGTAAGCACACCAAAACAGATCGCGGTATCATTGCCGATACTGAATTTGGGAACCAACGGAGCCTTTGGCACATTAATAAAATCATTGATCAGATCCGGGAAGGCAGGCGAAGATATCTCAATGGCTCTTTTTTCGATATTGCAGGCAAATTGGGGAAGGTTAGGGCACTGGATCGCTACCAGGTAATTGTAATAATTGTTGCCAACAAATTCCTGGAAAGATGAAATATAGATCTTGCCGTCAGGGGCCAGTTGCATATCCCAAAAAGAAGCATACTGCAGCGCTTCCACAACGGTCCTGGATGCAGCTACATCCGGCTGGTTGAAATCCCATTGCGTAATCATTCCCATACTATAATTGTCATCAAAAGCAATTGAATACAATTTGGAGTTATCTGGTGAGAACTGTAGCTTGGTAACATGCCCCGAGGAAGGCATAGTACGATAATTACTCAGCAGCCCGGTGGCATTGTTGAAGTCAAACAACTCAATATCACTTTCACTGCCGGAATTTTGGGTAAGGCTTCTGCAGCCAGCCAGCAATTTGCCATCATGCGATGCAGTTATATCACCTAACGAGGTCTTGTATCCGCCATTCACCGCGACACCGATATTACTTACTACCGCTGGCTGAAAACCGTTATCCGTTACAAGAATCGCATGGTATTGTGCAGTACCGTAGGGATGCACAATAATCCAAACATCTTTGGTGTTGGCATGCCGCACCAACGTAATTTGTTCTGTTAATCCACCTGTTATAAAATTGTTGATGCTGGTGATATCTCCCAGTCCACCGTTCTTACTAAGATCAACAATGGAATAGGCCAGGCCGATGGCATTTGGACAACGAACCTGTAAGCCGGTTTCGGAAGCCAACAAATCTGCTGCCGCACTCTGGAACTGTATGACATAAAACTTATTGGGATCGTTGTGAAAGGGAATAATATGATAAGACTTTTGATCGGGACAGGACCGGATAAATGTGTCATTTGGAAATTCTTTATAGTCTGGGCCATAACCAAGCCGCTGCGAAATAATAAATTTCATATCACCTGTCACAGGGTCCGAATAGGAAATACCGCCGCGGCCGTTGTAATAAAAATTCCAAATATTTGTATAAGGTGGAACAGGCGGAATGGGGTTGATAAAGTTATTTACTTTTTCTGCAATCCCATTCTTAAAAGTTAGCAATTCTCTTCCGGTTGAATACCAGTTGCTCCATTCTTTTTGGCTGAAAACGAGCAGGTGTAGCAGCAATAAGGGTAAGACCAGGATGATTTTTTTCATTCAAAGGGTGGCTGTCGGGTGATGGGTTGGTGAAAATAGTAATTTTTCCGGATATTGACGACTTGTACTGTGGCCGGTTCCAGGGAATACTTTTCTTGCAATCAATTCGCCATAATCGTGGTTTAAGAGATGTGGTTTTTAATTCGAAAAGCAGTTTTTCGGCAATTGGCAATGTTGCATGATTGCGAACTGGTAATGAAAGTACTGATGAGTGCTAACAAGAATCTGTTCTTAAAATCGCTGATGGAAATTTCCGCCTCCCTACCAATAACCTCTCTTGTCAAGCCGCTCTGTTAGCAAGGGACCTTGCGCAGAAATCCTTTCCTGTGTCGCCATAGCACTATCTTAAAACGTACTTAATTGTTAAATAAAGTTATCCTTCGGTTGTCGATATTTATTATCCGCTACCCCGGGAAGATTAATTATCTCTAAATGATTCCTGATGTTCCCTTTGGTTTAATGCAATCACAATATTGCACTGACTTGCTATTTTCTGTTTATCTGGCTGGTAATCGTAGTATCAGTTATTTTATCATCCTCTGCAAGTAGGAGGGCTTTACTCAATATCACTGAAAGACCGTTATCGCCTTCAAACGGCAGGAAAATGTTTTCGGACGCATCTTTACTATTTCTGTCGGGTACAATACATAAATACTGGTCGTTGGGCTCCATTAAAATATTGGTACTGCCAATATGGATTTTATAGGTTCTCAGTTTGCCTTTTACCACTAAAAACTTATCTTTTAATTCAGCTACCCTGCCAATTTTTAACCGGGGTATCAAATCTTCCAGTATCGTTCTACGTGTTTTTGCTACTTCGTTCAATTCTCCAAAAGAATAGGATTGCCAGTAGTCACGGTATGCAGGCAAGCCGCCGCTATCCCGCCAGCCTGGGTCGTTGCCCACACTTGCCACGCCCACAAACAAATCTACGTCTCTCATTATTTCGGAAAGCAATATGACGGGTATATCTATTAACTCCTTTATATTTCCACTTGCGATATCAGCAAACCTAACCTGGTCAGTAGCAATATAGTTCCAGATGCCGGTATCATTCATGGCATCATCAGCATTTATTTCATTTACCCAAAACTCAGCCCTTATGCCATATTCTTTTAAATCAGTAGAAGCAAACTGGTTATATATGCCATTGTCAAACGCCCCCATTAAAGCATATTTCCATCCTCTTGTTTTTGCCAGCGAATTAAACTGGTGCTGTTTTAAAATATGCGCTGCCATACGGTTGCTGTAGGTAACCGTATGGATTTCTGCATCGGTAAGCAGGTACACTTCTCTGTATGCCTGTTTAAGTGGCTGCACAATTTTGTGTTGCATCATAAACTCCCGCCAGGTTTTTATTTCTTTCACCGATGCAAATACGGGATGCCATAATGAAAAAGTTGTTTCATCATCCATCAGTAAATTAACTACCTCGTTTTTGTTATTGCACCATTTTTCATTTAAGAAGAAAACAGCTTCTTTCTTTCCATCTTTTTCAACAGTCCAGATAATTTTATGTGACAGGTAACACATTAGCCCATGTTCAAAATAAAAACTATTAAACTTTGAACCTGTAAGAGAACGATTGGATTTAAACATACGGTCAATGCGGTCACGTTGTGCACTCACGGTAAGTTCTGCCTGTTTGCTGATATCTTTTATTTTTTTTAGCCTGGCTGCATGTTTATCTTTAATGGCAGATGGTACCGCTTTTTGCGGCGTTCCGTCAGGCTTAAACCAGCTGATTGCAGTTTTACCAACCCCGGTTATTTCCAGCACTGCAGCATATCCATCAAAATCATATTTTCTTTTGGCAGCTTGTAATCCATAATCATCCACCGCCATATCTTCAATCTCATGAATAGAAACGCCCTGTTCTGCAGCAGCTTCCATCAAATATTTTTCTATCTGGTTTTGTGTACTACTTTGTTTAATGCGAAGTTTTAAACGGGATAGGTGACCCACGCCATCAAGTCCCCTGGTGTTGGCCAATACATATAAACAGGCATTGCCAATGGCTGCAGCGGCTGGTCCCTTGCCTGGGATTTTGCGATAGGTTCTTTCTGCCAGTTTTGCAATATTGAAAAGGGTAGACTTATCATGAAAATGTACGCAGCCCCAGATAAATCCCTTTATGATGTCAACGTTTGGTGACGAAATAAATTCGGAAGTAGTGTAAGTGTAATTGGATTGAACGTGATGTTCAATCTTTTCTTTCATGCCAATGATAAATAAAATCCATTCATTTACCTGCTGTTTAAATTTATCTGCACCAAATTCTTTAAACAGTAATTTTATTTCATCGGAATATTTTTTGGAAGGTTTACTCCCGGACGCTTTTTGTGCATGCAGCATCAGTTTAAACCATACCTGCTTTTCTTTTTCGTTCAGAGCACGGATGGTTGAATTGGCATAGTGGCCAAATTCGTCATCACCCGGGAAGAAGGTTGGCTTTACGCCGGTACGTTCCTGATTGTTATTGAAAAGGAGGGAATCAATCTTACCTAAAATTTTCGCCTGCTCTTTCAGCTGGTCAAAGCTTGGTTGTTCCTTAACTTTATTGTGTAATTTTTGTAATGTTATTTTCAATTGATCAGATACCCCACGTTCCTTAATATTCTTTTCTATTTGATTTACCAGCATATTTGCAGGCCAGTAAATAATGTGGGTGGCATGGTCATACAAAGTATAAGATGAAAAGGCAGTTACAATTGCCGCAATATCCTCATCATCCAATTCTAATTTTGTTTTAAACAAATGCTGCATAAATGCATTGGCAATATTAAATAGCTGATAGTGTTTATCTTCGGATCCATAGCTTCGCCGGCCCTTGAGGTAGGAACTTATTTTACAAATAGCCGTGGTAATAAAAGCAACTTTCTGCTTATCCGGCAGTGGTAATAATAAAGTGCTGAAAGACTCCATTTCATTGGCCTTAACGGACCACCAGTATTGATTCTCTTTAGCTTTCATTTCAGCATAGCCGGCATCTATTATTTTATCATAGTCGGATACATTTTCTGTAAAAGCAGATTTAATAAAATTGAAAAGTCCCATAGTGTACATTTATTAGCCTCCAACAAGTGGTGTTAATTTTAAAAAACTGATGTTGGTATTTTTATTAATTACCACCATTTGTTCCAGCGATTCTGACTGGATATTATCAATCAGGATAAAGAATCCATTTTTTTGAAAAGCATTCAAAGCAACCAGGTATTGTTTTTCTGCATCTACTTTCTTTCTATCTTTTATCTTAAAACCATTAATTGTTTTTTCGGCGTCCCCCGGTTGTATTAGTCCCTTATAGTATTCGGGCATTTTATTATTATAGTTTTCTACTTCAGCCTTTACCCTTGCGTTGATAATTTCTTTTACCGTAGTTAATTCACTCGAAAAAGTTACTTCTAATTCGTTTAGAGTATCGCCTCCAAAAGTTTCGTCTTTTATTAATAGTGTAATGGTTGACATAAAGTGTTTTTTATTTTCGAATAATAATTGAAGTATGGAAACATTTCAACAAGAACAGAAGTTTGAGGTATTCCAAATGCATTTTGTAAAATATTTAAATTGAAGATTATTGGTAAGTGCTTATTATAAAGAAGCAACTTTTTGAACATAAAATAAAACAAGTCTGCATAAAATAAAAGCATCGAAAAAGTCAGGCTTCTTACCAGCTAATGCGTAACTACAAGCTTATAGCCCGGGTCAACAATAAAACTTGCACCTGGATTAATTTTTAAACTGTAAACAGTTGCATTTGAATGTAGTCTTACAGAGTGACCACCTGGTATTACAACATTGGTGCTGAAATCCGGTACCATACCGCAGGCCCAGTTTCCGGGATTTTCCCATACATCATTTATATCACCTGTCCAATAACCTCCAAATTGTAAATCATAAACATTACTAAAGTAACTGCCAGCCATACACCTGTATTTATAACCGGCCCAGTTTGAAGGCGGGCTGTTGATAATAAGTGTATTGGTGTTAACCCCGGAATAAATGCCATCATTGTTTATATAGTTAAATCCACTGCCTGTATCAACCTGCCACGAGTATGTTGTTCCGAAAACGTTAGAGAATAGTGTAAAGTTGTTCCCTGCACAACTGGTAATAATTTGCGAACCTGAATCAATCAAGGCCGATACGATAGTCCCATAAGTTCCACCTAAATAGACGATAGAATCTTTACCAAAAGCGATTTGCCTTGAAACAGTAGGGAGTCTGCCATATAATGCCCAGGTACTACCATTATCAACCGTTTGGTAGATGGCGCCACTTGCAGTAGTAAACCAGCCCCTTTTTTCATCCAGAAATTTAATGTTAGCTATGTCCTTATCGATGTATGGAATACTTATTGGTTTCCAGGTACGGCCGCTGTCATTGGTCTTTTTCAAACCATTGTAATCCCCAATGTATCCCGTTTTTTCATTTATAAAGCATAAGGCCTGTATTTCACTACCGTTATCATACCATTGTTTCCAGTTTATTGCGCCACCGGTAGTTTTATACAGCAGGTTGTATCGAATTGCATACCCTGTTATTTCATCAATGAATTGGATCCTGGTATACATTTCGTAATTATATTTGGCGCCGTCAACTTTTACCCAGGTGTCTCCACGATCTTTTGTTTTACAGAGTGAATAAGAATCGGGGCCCGAAAGTAAAGTAGCAAATCCGGTTGAATCGTTGATAAAACTCAACCCTGCAATACGATCATAACTATAGATACCCATGGGTTTTATAATTGTCCATGATTGCCCTCCATCATTTGTTTTGTAAAAGCGTGCCCAGTTGCCCGCAACGAGCAGACCCGTATCAGCCGAAAAGAAATAAACATTACTAAAGCTACCTGTGTTTGAATTGGGGGTAGTAAATGTAAAAGGCATTTTATTCCATGTTTTTGCGCCATCAATTGTTTTGTAAGCATCCTGACCCGAAATAGCATACCCTGTTTGAGTTCCTGGAAATGCAAATGCGGTAAAATCATAGTGAAAAAACGAATAAGGCTGCCATGTCGTTCCTCCATTTACAGTTTTCAGAATTCTTCCCCGAAGCCCCACGGCAAACCCGGTATCCTTGCTCACAAAATACAATGAATTGATGTCCATATCATAAATGCGACTGTTAACAGGACTGATATTATTCCAGGTACTCCCTGCGTTTAATGTACGATAAATCATTCCATATTCCCCCGCGATATACCCCGTTGTATCATTTGGAAAACTCATAGAATAAATATCATCGCCCATATTAGTTTCAGTCCATGTTACTCCGCTATTGGTGGTTTTCAAAAGGGTGCTATGTTCTTTAAATGCATATCCCGTATCGGTATTTAAAAATTTGATAGTTAAAAAAGTAGAGGGTATGGTATTTACTGTATAACAATTCTGCCATGTTACACCCCCATCTGATGTTTTAGCTATATGATAGCTGCTTTTGCCTACAAAGCCCAGTTTTGAATTGATAAAGTCAAAACTCATAATGGTGGTGTTGGTTAGATTGACCAATTGCCAGCTGTTGCCTCTGTCAAATGTTTTGTAAATTTTAGTTGAGGTTGAAAGAAAAAATGTATCCCTGCTTACAATATCAATCTTTGTAACGGCAGCATTTATTCCTGTTGCTTTTAATTGCCAGGTTAGTCCGTTATCGTAACTTAAATAAACAGATCCTGCATGGCCGGCTATTACACCGGTAGAGTCATGCAGGTCAAAGTACTGCATATTGGAAAATGTATGGGCAATTTCCCATGTAGCCCCCTGGTTATTTGTTTTTAGAAGGTTTCCCCCGGCATTGAAAATGAATCCATTATTTGCATCGGTAAAAACGATTTTATTGCAGGCATAACCGGTTGGTTGTGGGTTCAACCATTTTATTTGTCCATTTACATAAAATGAAATGAAAAAAAGAACAACAAACAGGGTGAAATTCTTAGGCATATTAAATCTGTGATTATGAAGTAAGTTTCTGCCTAATGCTTTTGTAATTCCAGCGTGATAAATTATTTACAAACACGGGCCGAATGATTTTATTTCAAATGTAATGATTGATTTCAAATTCCATCCTTCCTTTTCCATGTTTATTTAATATCAATAGTTCGGTAATATTTTAAGCGGCCAATGCACCTATATCCAGGCATTGGTCATAAAGTTGTTTTATTTTTTTGCAATTCAGGTCTAAATCTAAGTTTGAAAATATTCTTTCCGTTATTATTTTATTGTAATACATCAATTTAATGTTTCGCATAGAGAAGGCCTCCCTTTTTTCTTCGGTAGTGAAAGCCATACAGCAGCTTTAGCAACTGATACTGCACTTAATGCCATATTAAAATGAAAGTATAATTTATTCTCACTCCTTGCCTGGCACTCTTCTAATCCACAATGTTGCTTAATGGCTTACAAGGTTTTGCTTTCTTGCCTGCAATACATTCTTGGATGGTGTTTGTACAGCTTCCAGTGACATAGCTGTTCCTGCTGCTACGTCTACTATGGCCAGGCTACTAATCTCCAATCCTTTTAATGTACATTGATCTTTTCCACTCCACCATCTACCCAGTCCAGGTGTTTGTTTACCACTCTTGGGGATAAAGGATGGATCAAAGGCTGCAATTAATTCTTTTCCACAACTTTTTTTAATCACCGTAGCATTAAAAGAAAAAAATCAAAGGGCTTTTCAAAATGAAGCCGAATGATTTTCTCACTATAGCTTCCTATTCTTCCGAGGTTAAGCATCGTATATCGTACCGGTAAAGCAAGCCATAGTTCAAAAACTGTGGAAAAGAATTTAAACCGCGGTTTGCTGATACCTGATAACTTTTGTAGACTTGCAGTAACAAGACCACTAATCTTGTTAAAGGCATTAGAATTTGGGTTTAGCATACAAATTTCTAATGCCTTTTTTATTTTTAGCCTAACAAAGTTTTCCACTTATCCACAGCCTGAAAACTTACCGAACTATTGTTATAAGCATCTAAAAACAAACAAAATGAAAAAAATAACTATTATGGCTATTGCTATTTTATTAGCAGGCACCGCTGGTTTTGCCCAGGTAAAGGAAACTACAGCACATAAGCATCAGCACAAAAGTACAATAGCGAAAAAGTATACTTGCCCAATGCATCCGGAAGTTGTAAAAAACAAACCTGGCAAATGCCCAAAATGCGGAATGAAGTTAGTGGCAATGAAAACAAAAAAGACTTCGTGAAAATGAACGATAGAAAAGCGTGAGCCTTTAAAAATGCTCGTTTTATTATTGGAAACAGTAAAATGAGGGCTTCCCGGTATTGTACAAAAAGTTAAGCCGAAATAGTAAATATTTCTAATTGAGATTTAACGGGCCTGGCCGTATGCTGCCCCACTTTTTAATCATACTATTCAATCCCAAAACTAGCTACGCCTTAAAGCGTGGCTAGTTGGTTTACCTTAACCATTTCGCATGATATTGCCGAAAGTAAAAGGTTCGTTTTCATCCAATCCTGCGAAATAATGTAAAGCGAGTGCTGTTCCCAATCTCTTCACTTATCTCCGCCATAAAATCACAGCGATTAAAAGCAGCAACAAAGCAATAAACCATAATATGCGGGAATTATTTCGGCAACAAAGATTTATTATTTGCTCCGGTTTGCTGTTAGGAGAAGGGATAGTTCCTAATCCGGAGTTTTCGCCGCCCGACGATTACCTGCATAAATTTTTCCGGCTAATCGAAACTTGGTTCATAACATGAATTCCTTTTGTACATATTCCGAAAACGGCTTTATCGCAAAAACATCATGAATATGAAGAAAAAAATATACATCACTAATCCCGTGATCCCCTAAGTAAGCCAGTTGCTTTTTCCATTGCTGAATTCTAAAAATGTCCAGCTCTTTGTCCCCCCGGCAAACAAATCTTATAAAGGTTGAGGGTATGGGGAATTTCATTTGCACCGAATGTCTGAAGGCTGGTGTATCAGTAATAACCATCCCTATGTTCAGTTGGTTTAAGTTATCATAAAGTTCTGTATTAATATCACTATTACTGAACCATTCAGAATGGCGCAATTCTAAAAAGAATTTAAATTGTCCCCTGGGCAGGGAATGTAAAAATTCATATAACTCCTTTCTTTGGGTGGGCTTAAAATATTCTTTCATTTGTATAAATATCGGGCCAAGGTTATCCTTTAAATTTTGAACGCTGTTTAAGAAATCGGTAACCATGCTCTCTTTATCCAATAGACTTCCCCGGGCAGTAATTCCCTGAAACATTTTTGGACAATATAAAAACGCTGTTCCGGCTACGGCCTCCCGCCATTTTCTTATATTATTTGCATCGGGTATACTATAATTCGTTGCATTTAATTCGACCGAATTATAAAGTTTTACATATACCCCTAATTGATCCTTACTTTTTACTTTCTCACCAATTACCTTTTCATCAGTCCACTTGGGTAATCCTATAAATATCTTAGGTTTAACTGGTTTTTCATCAAAGTAAAATTCAGCTTCGGGGGGTAAAATAAAGTCTTCCGTAACCAATGTGCTGTATGATTCCAATCCAAAGTCCATTTACCTAATTTTTAAGTATAATTTAAATTCTAATACTGGTAAAATTATTACAAATCTAATTAGCGGATAACCATTACCCTTATCTACAACATCACTGGAAGTGATGCACTTAATTTTCTCTCTATGTTCCCTGCTTGTAAATTGTTCAGCACCCGGTTTTCAAGGAACTAGAATATATGGATCGCTTGCATCTGGTTCGGCCTGCGCAAAATTATTTAGTACTCCTTGCTCCGGCACATGGGTATACCGCATGGTTATTAGCTATTTTCGTAACTCGTCTGTAAAGGGAGCGTGCAATGTGGTAAACATTTCAAAACCTTTTTAAGTCCAACAGAATAATTTCAGGCAATATAATAAATACCGAAAGAAAAAATCAGTTGGATTTTATATATTTGCTAAAATTATTAGTATTATGCGTCCCGGATTACAGCAAACAGATGCGGCTCTTTCAGAAGGTTTCCTTAAAGCCACAGGTTTTCCTTCACCGGCTGATGACGCAATGGAGGAATCTATTAACCTGGATAAAGCACTAATACAGCATCCATTGTCTACTTTCATAGTAAGCACCGAAGGAGATAGCATGAGGGATGCTTTCATTCCGCATAAGTCAATGCTCCTCGTTGATAAAAGCGTAAAACCTAAAAATGGTGATATTGTGGTGGCAGTAATAAATGGTGAGTTTACCGTTCGTTTTTATCATTATAATAATGTACGCTGCCGGTTACTACCCGCTAATGAAAAATATAAACCCATAGAGGTTACCGAAGAAATGCAGATGCAGGTATGGGGAGTAGTAATTAAAATAATTATTGATCCAAAAGACACAAAATAATGATTGCCATCGTTGACTGCAATAATTTTTATGCTTCCTGCGAGCGCCTTTTTCAACCGAAAATAATGGCCCTGCCGGTGGTGGTATTGAGCAACAACGACGGTTGTGTTATTGCCCGAAGCGAGGAAGCAAAGTCCCTGGGTATAGAAATGGGAGCCCCGGCATTTATGATGAAAGAATTATTAAGCAAAGAAAATGTGCAGGTGTTTTCTTCCAACTATACATTGTATGGCGACCTTAGTCAACGCATTTTAAAAACACTGGAAACATTCACGCCCCTGATCGAATGTTACAGTATCGATGAAGCATTCCTGGATTTGTCCGGCGTAAAAGGCTTAAACCTGTTTGAGTATGGTACTAAAATAAGAAGCGCCATCGCTACCAATATCGGCATGCCGGTATCCATTGGAATTGCCCCTTCAAAGTCCCTGGCAAAAATGGCCAACAAATACGCTAAAAAAATATTTCCAGGTACCGGTGTTTTTATACTGGATAGTGCGGATAAAATCAATGAAGTACTCAAATGGACCTCCATAGGCGATGTTTGGGGTATTGGCAGCAGGCATAGCCGGCGATTAAAGTTCATGGGTATAAAAACTGCGTACGACTTCGTACATAAATTAAACCCGGAGTGGGTTCGTAAGAATATGACCGTGATGGGAGAGAGGCTTTTAAATGAATTAAAAGGTATTCCTTCAATTGAATGGCGCGACGCAATGAAACCCAAAAAAGGAATTTGTACAGCACGGTCATTTGGTAAACTGCTTTCAGAAAAAAAAGATATCCAGGAAGCAGTGGCCAACTATGCATCCTCCTGTGCCGCTAAACTAAGGCTGCAGAATAGCTGCGCGGGTGCCATCAATATTTTGATACAAACAAATATACATCGCACACAGGACAAGCAATATGCACGTAGTGTATCGCTCCGGATGCCGGTAGCAACAAACAGCACAAAAAAAATAATAGCTTTTGCATTAAAAGGATTGGATATTATTTACAGGACTGGTTACAATTTTAAAAAGGCGGGCGTCACTGTATCTTCAATTATTCCCGACACACAGGTGCAGCAATCTTTATTTGAAACCCCGGGAGCGGACCAAAAGGATCAACAGGTGATGAAAATGTTGGATAGTGTAAACAAACGTTTTGGCAAGGATTTGGTTAGATTTGCGGTACAGGGATATTCCCGGCAATGGCAGCTCAGGCAAATGCACTTATCTCCCTGCTATACTACTGATATCAACCAGGTACTCAAAATAAAAATATGAATAATGCTACTTCAATTATATGGCAGCAGGGTGCCGGTTGCAGGATGCGACATAAAATTTCATTTTTTATTTACAGGCAAAATCAAGTCGTCATTAATATAAAACCAATAGTAACCTGAATTTAAAACCACTACATGTTTAACCCAGCATATCCATTCACACCCGAATTACTGGCTTCTTTTAAAAATAAAGAAGTGGTTCATTTTGTGAAATCTACTTATACCCGGGGTATAAATAATGAAATAAAGGAAGCCTGTTTAATATGTCATTATCATGAACAGCCGGAAGCGGAACGGCATTATAATGCAATAGCACATGATAAAAACCGGGAAATATATGATATCCGTAAATCTGCTGATTTAGAAAAACTGCAGAAAGAAACCATATCGCAGGAAAGCTATCGCTCTTTTTCAAAATTAATTCATCCCGAAAATGAGAAGCGGGCAACAGCACATTTCAGTGAACACGCAAAGCGCTATCTTTATAAACATACCAACTGGGATCTGAAGGGTAAAATTAGCATCTATCCTAAATTTAGTTTTCAGTTAGGAGATCTGTTTGTTCGGATTGTACATGAAGGAGATAAAATTACGGTTCCTTTTAGCGACATTGAAAATTCATAATTATGTGCCTCGATATCTCATTTAAGATTGACGAGTTAGAAGACTCACTGTTTGATTACCTGCCGAATTTAAAAATTGATCCGCAACTGGGTATGGACTTTGAAATAAATAGTCACATACAGGCCCATAACCGCCCTAAAACAAAAATTATTTATGCCAATGCGGAAGGTTACCCCTATTTAACACTGCTCAGATGGGGGATTCTGATGAAATATATGTTTAAAGACGTTGCCAGCTTTAATATGTATGCCAATAATAACTACAATGCAAGGGCCGAAAAGATTTTTGACAAATCCTCCACCTGGTATAAAATAAGAACTCAACGATGCCTGATAGACACCCCTGGAATTTATGAACACCGGGCCATTACCGGCTGGAAAAATAAGGTTCCTTATTTTATCAGGCTGACAAGTAATAAGCGAATGCTGATACCGGGTTTTTATCACTTCCTTGATTTATCAAAAGACGATATAGAAAGAATTAAAGCCATCAATAATAAATATATGATGGAGGCATTGAATAAAATACTCAACCTGGAAACAGGCGAAATTACCGGCACTTATTCAATGATAACCTGTGAGGCAAATGAGAAAATGTGCTACATTCATAATGATGGGCCGAATAAGCACCGCATGCCCTTATTTATGCAACCCGAAGAGGCTGTTAAATGGATTGATCCTGATTTAACCGATGATGGTATGAAGTCAATACTTAAACATAGAATTCCTTCAGCAGATCTTCATGAAGTACCTGTTTACACCATCCGAACAACAAAACCCCGCCCGGACGGAAAAATGAAACATGAATTTTTTGATTGGCCGGGCCTGCCACCATTGGGGCAGGATGAACCAATCATGAATTTGTTATTTTAATTGCTGTGGACGTTCTGCCAAAAATCTGCTCAGGTATAAATACATGGCGTTTAACAAGTGGAATGTTGGGTATAAGAATATCTGCCTGTTGGTCAATTTTATAAGATAGGGTACTGATTTTATTATGGCATTCCCCGCCCCAAAGGCGGGCGGGTCGGGCTTTCCGCTGCAATCTTTTGCTATCGCAAAAGGATTTTCGCTGCAATCCCTAATGCGCTGTACCTAAGCGGGGAAATCTTCCATTTTATTATCATTCCCGTTTTCTCCACCAGGCCGCAAGGCAACCTCCTTCATTTCACTTCGTTCATTCAGGTGGTAGCCTTTCGGCAATCTTCATCCTGCTCCGTAGGCCACAAGGGCAGCATCCCGACGCCACCCAGAAATCCTGAACGGGAAGCTGCCAACCACCGCTTCTTCGCTTCGTTAGGGTGTTTACAGGTAATAAGGTCTCTCTCCGTCAGTCGTCGTTAAAAAAAGATGCGCCAAACGAATGCGGTGACATTCCTATCTATCAGTACACTTTTATCCCGCATCTAAAAGGGTGTTCTCCGATTTCCTCATTTTTAAAATGGTGCGGTTACACCTCCAATCCATTCCTATGTTTGCGGTAATGCTCATAAGTTGTGCCCAGGTTTTCTGCCAGCAGGTGAGGGCAAACAATGTGTTTGCTGAAATAATTCTTATTGGTTCTGCTTTCATTCAATAAGGAGATGCTATTTAGTAAATGTTAAAAAATATTCTTTCATTAAACATGCCTTCATTTTTATCATCCATATCACTGCACTTGCTGTAATTTCATCTTTACAAAGATTTAACGGAAAGTGGCTTAATTTTTAGAACCATTGAAACAGTTCGTTAATCAAAAAACTATAACATGAAAACAGTAATGTCTACGCTATTTATTGGCCTTGTATTTTTATCCTCCTGCGGTGTTAACAATGTGAAGGATCCCGAGTACCGGGACATACGTGAAGTTCGTTTGATTGAACTTGGCGTATTACAATCCACGGCCGGTGTAGACCTGGTATATTATAATCCAAACAACTTCGGGGTACAGGTTTCTGAAGCACGTGGCGATGTGTACGTCGATAACCAATTCTTCGGCCGCTTCGGTTTGAATGAATCTGTGCAGGTAAATAAAAGATCGGAGTTTGTATTACCGGCAATATTAAAACTAGACATGATCGGTGCAATAAAAAACCAGCGTGAACTGATCAAAAAGAAAGAAGTGCTGTTGCGTATTGAGGGTTTGGCAAGGATAAAGAAGGCGGGATTTACTAGAGATGTTCCCATCAGGTTTGAAAGCATGCAAAACATTGAACGATTCAGAAGCCTGATCGCAAAATAAATTTTTCCATACATTGATAAACTAAAAAACAGGACTACTTCCGTGGTCCTTTTTTTTAGTTTAAACATTGCAAAGTTTGAATGAAAAATATTGATCACTTCTCAAACCAGATCTTATTCTTTCGCTAAGCCGGCTACCTTAACTCAGTCGGTAAGGTAAATACCCCGTACTTTAGCTTCATATTAAAATAATGCAGTCACAAGCAGTACTAAAAAATAGTCTAATGTGTCCTATAAACCAGTAGCTGTTCCGATAGTGCATAATCCTCCAGATAGCTGCCCTGTTATCTCCGTAGTAAAGTGAGCACCAGGTCGGGTAACGCATGATGTTCGTAGAACTTTCCACAGTTCTGATTGCAGGTCTTACACCCGGAGGGAGGAGAAAGCCCACCACGAAAGAGTCAGCGCTGTGTTGAATTTTATGAAATGCAACACAGCGCCTGATATTAACAGACAGTTTGTAGTTGGGAACATGAATCATATTTAACTGAAAAATAAATTACTGGATTTGTTAACTGAGAATTAGAAACTACGAATAAAGACAACATCAAATCTGCCCGTCGGTAAAAGATGAATTATCTAATGCCATTCATCCATGAACGTTTTATGATAGCGGCAAACTATTAGCTCCGCCCGGGCATGCAATTATGTTCCGGTAAAATATCACTATCAGAATCTTTACGGAATATTTTACAATAATTTCTTAACTTGTTCGCCACAATTGCTTATCTAAAAAAATCCTACAATGCGGATGGCCAAAATAAAAATCTCAATGGAACCGGCCGATGAACAAAAAAACAATGTAGATTTCAATGAATTATTCCGTGAATATTTTAAGCCCCTTTGTGCCTATTGCCAATATAAATTTGGCCTGGATATAGACGAAGCGAAGGACGCTGTTCATACCGGGTTTATCAATTTTTTGGAATCTGGTTTTGTTTTTTACTCCAAATTATCTGCAAGAGCTTACCTGTATAAAACAGTCTCGAATATTTGCTTCGACCTGGCAAGGCACGAAAAAATTAAGCAACAGCATGTACAGTATATTCAAAAAAATCTGTCGGAATCCGATTTTGAAAAGGAGTATAACGTTGCAGAATTGAAGGAATTACAAAACAAGATTAATAAGGCAATAGCCGAAATGCCGGATCAAATGCGGGAAGTGTTCCTGCTTTCAAGGGATCATAAACTAAAGAATGCAGAAATCGCCCTGCAGAAGGGAATTTCAATAAAAACGGTGGAAACCCAGATGAGCCGTGCTTTGGCAAAACTGAGGCAGCAATTGGCTTTTTACCTGACTGTTTTGTGGATTTTGTTGCTGGCTTACATGGGCACAAAAAAATAATTTTATCGGTTGTAGGGGCAAAGACTCCATTATACGTTCTAATAATAAGGGCTATGGAAGAAAAAAAAGATTTTGATACGCTGTTTGTTTTGTACTTAATGAAAGAATTGGATATTGAGGAGGAGGCGTATGTTACAAGGGCCATCAATACTGATCCGGTGGTAAAGGAAAATTTTGAAAAATGCGCCCGGGCATGGCGGCTCCTGGAGATCAAAGAAAATTTAGATAAGGTTGATGTAGAGGAGGAGTTACAACAGTTAGGAGTGAGGTACAAGGCCAGGAGTATAACCCAATTAAACCAGGAAGAGGCATTGCCATTAAATGATGATCAACCGCAGGCTGGTCAAAAGCAAGGTAAATATATCCGGTTGATCCGCGTTGCTGTCGTTGCTGCCTCTTTGATCATATTGACAGGCATTGCCTGGTTGCTGTTTCAACCAAATAAAGAAAAGGCTGGTGATATGGTGGCAGTCAATAGGGTACCACCTGCTGTTGAAAAGTTCATTGTACGTATTGAGAAAAATGTATCCGGTAAACCCCGGTTAATTCAACTACCCGATGGGTCAGAAGTTTTGTTGTGGGATAAAAGCGAATTGAAATTTACGGAACCCTTTGCAAACGATAAAAGAGACATCAGCTTAAAAGGTAAGGCGAGGTTTAAAGTAACGAAGGATAAAGCAAAACCCTTTACCGTATTCAGTGGGGATATTTCCACTACCGCTCTTGGAACAGAGTTTTTGGTTACCAATTTTGAAAAAGAGCATTTGATTACTGTTCAATTATTCGAGGGGAAGGTAGTAGTGAAATCAGTTGACAGTTTGAAAATAAAGCTGGATCAGTCTTTTTATTTATTACCGGGGCAGGAGTTTTTGTATGATAAAAGAAATATCACCGGCCAAATTAGAAGGATACAGAAGGGGATATCCAAAAATGATGCTGTAAATAAAGAGCCGGCTAACGAAGATCCTTCTATACCCAAAAACGTTGAGGGCGCATGGTATATGTTCAACAATCAATCCTTACCGGTTATTTTTGATCAGTTGAAGAGTATGTATGGTGTGGAGATTGTTTACCAGAAGAAGGATGTACAAAAGCTCTATTTCATTGGGCGATTTGAAAAGACAGACTCTTTGGAATATATTTTAAGGAACATTGCAGAGGTAAATAAATTAACCATTATAAAAGAAAATAACCGGTATATCATTCGCAAATAAGGCCTGCTTACATATAATATACTAGCCACGATTTTTTACCATCCCTGACGAGGGAATGGTGACCAGTAAAAACGATTGTTAAAAAACTTTATTCACACTTATAAACTTTGCTGTTATATGAGATTTAATCAAATTAAACTCAGGGGCTACTGCCTTGCCCTAATGTTTGTCTTCTCCATTCTGAAACCTTCAGAGAGTATTGCCCAGGAAAAAAATAGCGTGGTGCGGGGGCTTGTTCAAAATAGTAAAAATGAGCCATTAGCCGGTGTAACGGTTATCATCCGGAATTCAAAAAACAACTTTACATCCGGTGTTAGTACAGATGTATCGGGAGCATTCTCTTTTGCCCGTATTCCACCGGGAGGCCCTTATTCCTTTATTTTTTCAGCAGTCGGCTACGAAACACAAACCTTGTCTGGTTATAAAGTAAAGGAAGATATTACCGTGTCGCTGATGATTAAAATGAAAGACAGTGTCGCTTCCCTTGACCAGGTGGTGGTGGTGGGTTACGGCACTCAAAAAAGAAAGGACCTTACCGGTTCCGTGGGGTCAATCGGCAGCAAAGACATGAAGGACCTTGCTGTACCCCGTATTGAGCAGGCCTTGTCGGGCAGAGTGGCCGGTGTGCAGGTTAAACTGGCAGATGGAAAACCTGGTTCCGCCCCACAAATAAGGATAAGGGGTATTGGAAGTATCTCCGCAGGCGTTGATCCTTTGTTTGTAGTAGATGGTTTTCCCACAGATAATATACAAACACTCAATCCCAATGATATTGAAACAATGGACATCCTGAAGGATGCTTCCGCTACTGCCATATATGGTTCAAGAGGCGCTAATGGGGTTGTGCTGATTACCACCAAAAGAGGTAAGTTGGGAAAAGCCCAGGTAAATTTTGATACCTATTATGGACTACAGGAAGTTTCAAGAGTCCCCAAGTTCCTGGATGCAAAACAACAGGCCGACTACTACTACAATTCAATCCGGAACAGGAATATCGACCTGGGAAATAATATCACGGGAGATCCTGCCACTTGGGCATTGCGGGTACCTCAGACTGTCCTGGATGTTCTTTCAGGTAAAAACACCAATAATACGGATGCACTGGGTGCGGTACTGAGAAGAGCACCACAAAGAAGTTATAATTTATCGGTTTCCGGCGGCAATGATGGTTTGCGATACCTCGTTAGTGGCGAGTCGTTGCTACAGGAAGGAATTATTCCCAACAGTGATTTTAAAAGGTATTCAGTCCGGGCAAACCTGGATGTCCGTGTATCAAAAAGACTCACGTTAGCGCTTAACCTAAATCCATCTTACACGCTTACCAACAACGCGGTTGCAGAAGGTAATGGAGCCGGAGCTTCAAACAGCATTATCGGTTCAGCAACTTCTGCCCAGCCATACTACCCTTTATATAATGCAGATGGAAGTTATTTTGCTTACCAGGGAATCGATGCCTCCACTGATTTGTATAACCCGGTAGCATTGGTAAACGAAAAAAAAGATCAAACAGCCAGAACCCGCATCTTAACGAATCTGAATGCCACTTATACCATCATGAAGGGACTTAAAATCAGTGCGGTTGTTGGGGCCACTTCCAATAATGAAAAGGGATATTCATTTATGCCGCAGCTGCCTGCTTTTTTGAACAACGCAGCTTCAGGAACCGACTTTGCAATTTCCAATTATAACTGGTTAACAGAATACCTCGGCAATTACACTGAAAGATTTGGAAAGCATAGCATCGATGCATTAATCGGTTATTCTGCACAGGAAAATATAACGGATGCGAATTCAATTGGTAGTAACCGGTATCCCAATAACCAGGTGCCTTACTTAAGTGCGGTGAGCAATTTAATTACCACCGGTACCGGTACCCGGCAGGAGTGGTCAATCGTATCCCAGTTGGCAAGGGTAAACTACAATTTTGATGGAAAGTATTTTCTTACCTCCTCTATACGCAGGGACGGATCTTCCCGTTTTGGTTCCAATAACAAATATGCTGTATTTCCTTCCGCAGCACTGGCATGGCAGGTTTCCAATGAGTCATTCATGAGATCAATAGCGATGGTGTCTCAACTAAAACTTAGGGTCAGCTATGGGGAAACCGGTAATAATAATATTGGAAATTATGCTTCCCTGGGAAACGTTAACTATGTAAACTATACTACCGGTGGAGTAGCCATATCGGGCTATGCACCGGGTACCATTGCCAATCCCGACCTGACATGGGAAAAGCAGGAGCAAATTAATGTCGGCATCGATCTCGGCTTGTATAAGGGCAGGCTGAATTTGAGCATTGATCATTTTAATTCAAAAAATAAAAACCTGTTGTTAAACGTAAATGTGCCTACCGCTACAGGCTTTAGTACTGCGCTGCAAAATATTGGTGAAGTAAAAAATACAGGCTGGGAGTTTGTGTTGAGTTCAATCAACCTGGATGGTAAACTCAATTGGTCAACAGACCTGAATCTTTCCATTTATAAAAATGAAGTGGTGAGATTAGGGCCATCAGGAGATCCGATTATTGCCGGCAATGCAAATGATGGATATAACATTACGAAAATTGGACAGCCTATTGGAATGTTTTATGGGTTTATAGCAGATGGCATATTTAAGACTGCTGCGGAATTGGCGGCAGGACCTGTTTACAACCGCGGCCTGGCTGATGCTACCCGGGTGGGAGATATCAGGTTTAAAGACATCAGTGGGCCTGGCGGTAAGCCGGATGGGATAATTGATAACAATGATATGAGCATAACGGGCTCGCCATATCCTGATTTCTATTATGGCATGACCAACCGGTTTTCCTATAAAACATTGAGTTTAAGTTTTAATATTGCAGGCTCATATGGCAGCAAGGTATATGCCGATTCTTACCGAATTTTTAAGTTAAACAGGTCACGTAGCAGGACATTCGCAACGGAAGCAAATTACTGGAAATCGGAAGCTGATCCCGGTGATGGCCAAACGCCAAGACCCGTTGATAATACAACCGGTGGTATCAGGCTTACGGGCACCCGCTATATGGACACCGGGACATTTCTACGCTTTAACAATATCACGGTAGGTTATGTATTACCTGCCAGTATCGCCCAGCGGTTAAAGGCCAATGCGATCAGGTTTTATTTAAGTTCAAGCAATCCCATAACCATCACGAAAAATCTTTCATTCAACCCGGATGTAAGTAATTCCGGTGATCCGTTGAGTCCGGGACATGATAGAAACAATTACCCGCTCCCCAGGAATATCATGTTAGGGTTAAACATAACTTTCTAACGCATTTATCATTTTTGTTCAACGGGATTTGTTGTCATATTTAAAATAATTTTTCTAAACATAAGCGCATGAAAAATATAATTCATTTAATAATCCTTGCACTGTTATTCACCACTGCATCGTGCAAAAAGGAGTTCATTCAAAGATCGCCTGTATCTTCAGTAACCATTGATAACCTATATAAAACAGATAAGGATTACCAGGATGCCATAATTGGGACCTATGCCGCACTAAGAGATGCCTACACCAATATGTGGCAGTACGGCGATATCCGCGGTGATGATGCTTTTATTTTTGTAAGCAACCAGCCGAGTACAAGGGCGGTTGATGTTTTTTCGGTCAATAGTTCGGAAGGCTTATTGAATACCACCTGGACAAACTGTTACATTGTAATCAACCGGGCGAACAACATTTTAACCAGGATTGAAAACGCCGATGTGAGTGTGGTTAAAAACAAAGACCGTTATATAGCGGAAGCTAAATTTCTTCGTGCAATGGCTTATTTTGACCTGGTAAGAATATTTGGCGATGTACAAATGATCACCAATTTGCTTACGACCGAAGAAACCCTTAAAACCCCAAGAACCCCTGCCGCTACGATTTATACTGATATCATTATAAAGGGTTTTACCGATGCGTCAACTAAGTTGCCAATGGTTAATACTGGCTCCGAGGTGGGAAGAGCAACAAAAGGTGCGGCACTCGCTCTATTAGGAAAAGTATACTTAACGGTGAAGGATTTTGCCAAAGCTGAAAAGGCGTTAAGCGAAATTACAACCGCTCCATATACCTATGCGCTGTTGCCTAATTTTAATGACCTGTTTGACTATTCAAAAAATGAGCATCACAACG
The DNA here is from genome assembly GCA_031424955.1 of Ferruginibacter sp. Classification (GTDB taxonomy): domain Bacteria; phylum Bacteroidota; class Bacteroidia; order Chitinophagales; family Chitinophagaceae; genus Ferruginibacter. The sequence continues at coordinate 23,926 of JANPIJ010000098.1, forward strand.
AATACATTTTCGACATCGAATATGAGTCAAACCTGAATGGTATGGGAAGTATTTTTACCAACCAGTTTTTACCAAACGTGGTGCAGATGTTAACTTTTTATGGAATAAACGGCGGCTTTGGTGAGTCTATGTCTCCCACTACTTCCTTTATTAATTTATGGGATGCCGCAGATAAGCGAAAAGACATCACCGTACAATGTTGCGGTAGCTGGACCAACCCGACTACCGGCCAGGTCATCAGGTTCAATGCAACCACACCGCAATCATACACCAAAAAATATATCACACCGGTTTCCGTCCTGAATGACAGCAAGGCAAACTGGAAAGTGGTTCGCTATGCGGATGTATTACTGATGCTTGCCGAGGCGATGGCCGAGAATAGTAAAACAACGGAAGCGCTCGTTCCATTGAACCAGGTTCGTACCCGGGCTGGCCTGCCGGCATACACCAACCTTAGCCAAACCGGGGTACGCGATGCAGTAGCACTGGAGCGGCGTTTTGAACTTGCTTTCGAAGGCCAACGGTGGTTCGACCTGGTAAGAACAGGTAAGGCACTGGGTGCATTGTCGGCGATTGGGATGAAGGATTATATGACCGTTTTTCCGGTGCCACTAAGGGAGATACAGGTAATGAACAATGCTACCATTTTTCCACAAAACGCCGGGTATAACTAGAGCTATGTTAAGTGTGATATGACGTATTAATTTGTGAATTGTCAATGGTGAATGGTGAATAGGTATCGATGAATGCAGACTATTCTTATTTTGCCCCTCACAACTGCCCAGTCACGCTTAACCTGACACCAGGAGTCAATTTACTGAAGTAATAAAAACAAACGGAATAATAAAGTAACGAACGGCCGTGCCCGTTACCAGGTATAAAAAACTTTAAACAATTCATATCCGGGAAAAATTCCGGGACAAAATAAATACTATGGATAGAAGACATTTTATAAAAAACACGGGGTTGTTAACTACCGGTTTAACGATAGCCGGAGGTTCTGCGATTGGAGGTATTTTGAATTCAGACGCAGGCCTATGGTTCAATAATTCAATGCGCTGGGCTCAACTGGCTTTTGTGGAAAATGATCCCGGAAAATATGATCCCGATTTTTGGCTGGATTATTTTGATAGGATCCATGCGGATGGAGTACTGTTAAGTGCCGGGGGCATCGTGGCCTTTTATCCAACTGATATTCCTTTGCATCACAGGAGCCAGTGGCTTGGCAATTCCGATCCGCTGGGTTACCTGGTAAAGGAATGCCGGAAAAAGAACCGCACCGTGATCCTGCGTACCGATCCGCATGCCACCCGGCAGGATATGTATGATGCACATCCCGATTATATTGCGGTTACAGCCGATGGCAAAAAACGCCGCCATTGGGCCAATACGGATCTTTGGGTAACCTGCGCCCTGGGCCCCTACAATTTCGACTTTATGACCAAAGTCAACCAGGAGATCATGCAACGTTATCAACCCGATGCCATTTTCTCTAACCGCTGGCAGGGCCATGGCGTATGCTACTGCGAACATTGTAAGAAAAATTTTAAGGCGGCTTCGGGGCTTGAACTGCCCGCTGTAGCGGAAAAATTGGATCCCACCTACCAGAAATGGGTGCTATGGCAAACAGAGCGGTTAAAGGAGCTGTGGTTTTTATGGGATGCGGAAATACGCAAACAAAAATCTACCGCAAGGTTTATACCCAATGGTTTCCCTGATAAATTACTCACCGGCAAGCATTCCGATTTCTTTTTTGCCGACCAACAGGCGAGGCGTGGAGTAGTACCGCCCTGGGCCAATGCTATGGGAGCCAAAGAATTGAGGGCCGGTCTTGGAATGAAACCAATCATTGGGATTTTCAGTGTAGGTATTGAAGAAGAATTCAGGTGGAAAGATTCGGTACAGAGTGATGCAGAAATAAAAATATGGGTGGCAGAAGGGGTGGCCAATGGAATGAAGCCCTGCTTTGTAAAATTCGGTGGTAATATTTTTGATAAACGATGGATGCCGGCAGTGGAAAAAATGTACCAGGGCTATTATAAAAATGAAAAATACCTCCGCAATACTGCGCCGATGGCAAGGGTAGGTATGGTATATTCCGAACAAACAGATCAGAAATACGGCGGCAAAGCCTGGCAGCAGAAAAGCAATGAACATGGATTGGGAATGTATCATGCATTGGTAGAAGACCATATGCCTTTTGAAATGGTAAATGATAAAATGCTGGATGCGGAACACCTGAAAGCTTTCAAATTATTAGTGCTTCCAAATATCGCAGCGCTATCTGATGCGCAATGTGAACAGCTTATCAAATTTGTGGAAGATGGCGGAAGTATTGTAGCCACTTTCGAAACTTCCTTATACGATGAGCAGGGGAAAGCCCGGTCCAATTTTGGGTTATCAAAACTCTTCGGGGTTTCGTATGGCGGCAAAGTGGAGGGGCCTATGCGAAACAGTTACCTGCGGTTCAAAGATGATGCATCCACCAAACAATTTCACCCGGTACTTAAAGGAATGGAAGATATCTACCGCATTATCAACACCATTCACCAGGTGAACGTAACTCCCAATGCGGATGCCAGTTTTCCCAGCCCGGTTACACTTGTTCCTACTTATCCCGATCTGCCGATGGAGGATGTTTATCCCCGGGTGGCTGAAACCACCACACGTGAACTTTACCTTCGGGAAATAGGGAAGGGACGCATTGCCTATATACCGGGCGATCTTGACCGCAGTTTCTGGCAGATGCTGAGTATCGATCACAGTATGTTGCTGCGCAATACAATTCGCTGGGCATTGAATGAAAACCCTATCGTAGAAATAAAAGCAGCAGGGGTAATTGATGTGGCCGTGTGGGAGCAGAAAAAATCCATGACCGTGCATTTGGTGAATCTAACCAACCCGATGATGATGAAGGGCCCGTTCAGGGAATTGATACCGGTTGAAGCACAGGTAAGCATTAAAATTCCTGCAAATAAAAAAGTAACCGGGGTTCATTTATTAATGGCGGAGAAAAAACCAGCCTTTGAACTGAACAAAGGAATAATTACTTTACATGTGCCAAAAATATTGGATCACGAAATCATTGCATTGGACCTGGCTTAGCGGTTATTTGCCCGGGCCGGTATGACAATAATTTTTTAACGAGCTTGATATCGAAAACATATAAACTATGAACTGGACACAGGTAATTGATCCGTTTAATAATATTTTTTTATCAGCATTGATGGCGGTGGTGCCCATCATATTCATCTTCTGGGCATTGATCATAAAAAAAATGAAGGGTTACCAGGCGAGTTTTATCAGCACCGTGCTGGCATTACTGATTGCGGTGTTGGTATACCATATGCCGGTTAAATTAGCATTGCTTTCTACACTCAATGGTGCGTTTTACGGGTTGTTCCCCATTTGCTGGATCATTATATCGGCGGTATTCCTGTTTAATATCACCATCAAAAGCGGGCAGTTTGAGATCATCAAACATTTTATGGCATCCATTACTTCCGACCGGAGGATGCAGGCCTTGCTGATTGCGTTTTCATTTGGTTCTTTCCTTGAAGGCACCGCCGGCTTTGGTGCACCTGTAGCCATTACTGCAGCCATGTTGGTTGGGTTAGGATTTAACCCTTTGTATGCTGCCGGTATCTGCCTCATTGCCAATACTGCACCGGTGGCTTTTGGAGCGATTGGTATACCTATCACCGTTGCATCCCAGGTGACCGGCATTCCTGAAATGGCGATCTCTCAAATGGTGGGCAGAACCCTCCCGGTTTTGTCGTTGTTACTTCCGTTTTATCTCATCATCCTGATGTCGGGTGTTAAAAAGTCGATGGAAGTATTGCCGGCTATTTTAGTATCGGGAATATCTTTTGCCTTCTTACAATGGTTTTCTTCCAACTATCTCGGGCCGGCACTCCCGGATGTATTTGCAGGTCTCGGTTCAATTATTTGCCTTGTCATTTTTTTAAGATTCTGGAAACCCAAAAAAACATGGCGTTTTGAAAATGAACCGGCGCCGGTTATTAACACGGATGTAACGTTTACGGCAGGACAGATACTCAGGGCATGGTCTCCTTTTATTTTGCTAACGATCATGATCATTGCCTGGGGATTACCACCGATTAAAAATTTATTAAACGTTGCCGGCCAGATGCAGTTTGAATTTCCCGGTCTTCATAATGTGATCATTGACGCCAAAGGAAATTTATTGCCACATATTTTTAAGTTCAATTATTTATCCGCTTCGGGTACGGCCATATTTATTTCAGCCCTTATTTCAATACCGTTGGTAGGGCTGCGGTTTGCTGATGGAGTAAAAACCTTTGGTGCAACTTTGGCGCAACTTAAATTTCCTATATTCACGGTAGCCACCGTATTGGGATTCGCCTATATTGTAAATGATTCCGGTATTACATTAACGATGGCTGGTGCGTTGGCAAATACCGGTTTTTTATTTCCATTTTTTGCCCCGGTACTCGGGTGGTTGGGCGTATTTATTACAGGGTCGGATACTTCAGCAAATGCATTGTTTGGTAAACTGCAATACGCAACAGCAACATCCATCGGGGTTGACCCGGTGGTGACTGTTGCAGCAAATGTATCAGGTGGTGTGGTGGGTAAAATGATTTCTCCCCAATCCATCGCAGTAGCCGCCGCCGCCGGGGGGCTGGTAGGAAAAGAAGCCGATTTGTTTCGTTTCACGGTAAAGCACAGCTTTTTTATGCTGATCGTTATCTGCTTTATTGTACTGGCGCAGGCATACCTTTTTAAATGGATCATACCCACCTATCACATGCTGGACAGTAAGGCCATTCCTGTATCAATGAATCCATCAACAGGGTATATTTATATTTTTATATTGCTGGTGGTATTGGCCGTATTGTGTTTGGCAGTTTTTATCATGGGCAAAAAAAATAGCAACAAAGCGAAAGTTGAAAATCTTGTTATCACAAAATAAATTTTACAGATGAACGAACCAATGAGAAAATACATGAGGGTGGGACTGGTCCACTTCATGGCTTACCCTGCTACGATAAAGGGAGAAGGCCCGGTGGTAGAAACAATCAAAAAAGTGGTACTGGATGATTATTTTTCTGCCATCGAAATAACAACGATTAAAAGTGATGCCGATCGCAGCAGCGTAAAGAAAATGCTGGCATCATCGCACATGACGGTGGCTTATGGCGCCCAGCCCAGGTTGCTTACCACGGGGCTTAATATCAACGACCTGGATGAAGCTGGCAGGCAGAAGGCGTTGGCTAACTTAAAGGAAGGTATTGATGAAGCGTATGAACTGGGCGCTACGGGGTTTGCCTTTTTAAGTGGTAAATACGAAGAAGCAACAAAGGAAGCGTCCTACCAGGCACTGGTGAAATCCACCAACGAAATATGCGCCTATGCAAAAACTAAGGGGAGTATGCGGGTTGCATTAGAGGTATTTGATTATGATGTGGATAAAAGAAGCCTCGTGGGGCCGGCGGCGATAGCGTTGCGCTATGCACAAGAAATAAGAAAGGAACATGCGCATTTTGGTTTGATGGTTGATTTGAGCCATATCCCGTTGATTCATGAAACGGTGGAAGAATCCCTGCTTCCGGTGAAAGATTATATCATCCATGCGCATATTGGTAACTGTGTGGTAAAAAGCCCGGATATGCCGGCCTATGGCGATGTGCATCCCCGTTTCGGTTTTCCGAATGGTGAAAATGACGTAGATGAAGTGGTGCATTATCTCCGTGTTTTATTTGACATCGGATTTTTGAATGATAAAGAGCCACCCATTGTAAGTTTCGAAATCAAACCCTTCGGTGATGAAGATCCGGATATCGTAATTGCCAATGCAAAACGTACGCTGAATGAAGCCTGGGCAAGGTTGTAGGATGGTGGGCAATGGTGAATGTTGAATGGGCAATAGGCAATGCGAAATAGGAAATGGATACTACATCGCTATTCATCATTGACCATTGACGCTACTAATTAAACATTATTAAAATTAACAGAAATAAAAGGCTTACATGAAGATTGTAATACTGGATGGATATGCGCTTAACCCCGGCGATATTAGCTGGGATGCATTGAAGCAATTGGGGGAACTGATTATTTATGACAGAACCCCTGCCGATAAAGTGGTAGAACGGGCTGCAGGAGCCGAGGTCGTTTTTACAAATAAGACACCCGTTAATGATGATGCTCTAAACCAGTTGCCTGCACTGAAATTCATTGGTGTGTTGGCTACCGGGTATAATATTGTGAATACAGACGTGGCCAAAGCAATGGGAATCGTGGTTGCCAATGTGCCTGGTTACGGAACAACTTCTGTTGTTCAATTAACCTTTGCTTTGTTGCTGGAGTTATGCCTGCACGTGCAACGCCATAGTGATTCCGTAATGGATGGAAAGTGGTCGAGGTCTGCCGATTACTGTTTCTGGGATTTCCCTTTGATAGAACTTTCCGGAAAAACAATGGGCATCATTGGCTTTGGAAATATTGGCCAGCAGGTAGGGGACGTAGCCACTGCTTTCGGAATGAAAATTATTGGAAACAGCAGAACCCGGACGGATCAAAGTCACCGTGCAAATTTTAAATGGGCCGATATTCCTGAACTGCTGCAACAATCTGATGTGGTAAGTATTCATTGTCCTTTATTTCCCGAAACAAAAGGATTAATCAATAAGGAAAGTTTGCAACTGATGAAAAGTTCGGCCTTCCTCTTAAATACCTCCAGGGGCCCGATCATTGTAGATGAGGACCTTGCAGATGCATTGAACAACCAGGTGATTGCCGGGGCCGGTATTGATGTACTTTCGGTAGAACCACCTCCACCAGGCAATCCCTTGTTTGCAGCAAAAAATTGCATTATCACCCCGCATATCGCATGGGCTACCAAAGAAGCAAGGTTGAGGTTAATGGATACTACGGTCAGTAATCTTTCCGCATTTTTACAGGGAAGCCCGGTTAATGTTGTAAATAGATAATATGCGGTTAAGGAAAGGGTTTTAAATTCCTTTAACAGGCCGGTGATTTTTTATCGCAATGATTGCGTTGCGGTTCCGTCTCACTTTGGGCAACTGTAATTTGATTTTCCAATAACAAAATAATACCTGCAAAATATGTACCTGAACGGATTTAAAGTTTTGCTTGCCTTGCTTTTCATTGGTATCATTCCGGGGGTACAAACAGTTTTTGCACAGACAGTTATTGTTGAAAAAAAGCCAACACATGGGTTAAAGAAAAGAAAAACGGGCGACCCGCTGGCTAACCTGCCAGCCAATATCGAAATACTTACTCTGTTTGGTGAACGTGCCGATATTTCACCCGACAATAAGCAGGTAGCTTTTATGGCAAAAACTTTTGGAGATGCCATGGTGATCGATGTAAAATCAAAAAATATCACCTGCTTAACCTGTAATATTCCCGCTGCCGCATTTGTAAGGGTTATGCATTTATCTACCGGTGATTATTTATTGATTGGCCCGGAACATTTTGAAAATAGTATTGCCAGCAAAAAGAATAATGAGCTTTGGTTCTTAAGTAAAGTCGCCGGTTCCAAACCGGTAAAGATTGGTCAGCGTGTGAGTGAAGGAGTAGCCGTTTCAAAGAAAACCATGAAAATAGCTTTTACAGAAATGGGGGCGGGCGAAGGGGATTTATTTTCCAAATTAGTAGTGGCGGAACTCGATCTTTCCTCAGGAGCACCCAGGTTCATCAATAAAAAAACGGTGGTGGAAAGTATGGATAAGGGCTGTACCGTAGAGGCCCAGGATTTTTATAATAATGATACTAAGCTGACTTTCTTTTGTTACATATCCAATGGTGCATTTGATGTAAAAGGGGTTGATCTTTCAACGAAAGAAATTGTAAATTATACAAACACAATAAATTCTTTTAATGAACCGGAAGGCATCTTTGCGGATGGGAAATATACCACCGTTGAAATGGACCGGCAATGCGAATGGCTGGGCGGGCAGCGGGGTTCATCCAACCTCGATATCTGGAAACTGAAGCTGGATGGCACCGGTAAGGACCTTGTTCAGTTGACTCATTTTAATGATTTCGAAGGAGGCAAAGCGGCCAACCCGGTGGTGGCAACACACGGAAAATTTATGGCCTTCCAGGCGGCGAGGTCTTCTGATCCACCCGGCATGGGGCATGGGTTGCTGCTATATTGGTTTGGGAATAAAAAATAGATGGAGGCAGCAGGTAATACCAGGTAGATTGTTGGCAGTATTAGATTGTACGGTAGGAACAGGCCGCGGCCTGTTTCTACAAGGCTCAGGACTTTATTGAACAGGCTTGAAACGATATACCTAAAAAGGGCTTGATTGCGGTATACCGGTTTTACACAAAATAAAAGGGTGCATTTATGCTGTCGGAAGTATTACTGGTGTATACTATTACTACTACAATTATATCCTGCTGTATAAAAAATTAAAGGGTCAGGTTCATTGTCTTTGTTCAAATCTTTTCAAATGATGTTAGTCAAATTGGTTGCTATTACAAATCCTCGGGTACAATATGTAATTCGAAACATCGGGTTATGTATCCTGTATTTTCTCCCGTTGGTGTTGCATGCGCAGATCAATATTGCATTTGATTTAAATAGCCAACCGGTTGCATTTGGGGTAAGCCGGATAGCCGATGCACTCAAAAAATCGGGACAACCGGTTACCAACATTGATTTAACTGCGGGGGATAAGCATGCAACTATCCTTATTCATATTACCAATGAAAATACGACGTCTTCCATTCAAAAGGGAGGTTATCAGATTGCGTATCAAAACAGGCAGCTGGTTATCACTGCCGTTGATGCAACGGGTGCGATGTACGGAGCGATGGATGTGGCCGAACAGTTGCGGATGGGTAAATCCATTCAACACCTTACCGTAAAGCTAGTGCAACCCCATTTTGCGGTTCGGGCGCTTAAGTTTAACCTGCCCTGGTCGAGCTACCGCGTAGGGCCTGCAATGGACCTACACCTCGGGGTTTGCCGCGATTTGAAATTCTGGCAACAGTTTATCAACCAGATGGCCGACAACCGGTTTAACATTCTTTCCCTCTGGAATGTGCATCCTTTTTCCTTCATGGTGAAGCCGGTCAATTTTCCCCTGGCCAATAATTTCCAGGAGAAGGAAATGGCCGAATGGAAACTATTCTGGATGGCATTATTCCGCATGTGCAGGGAACGGGGGATAGAACCTTTTATCGTAAACTGGAATATCGCCGTGTCGCCAGAATTTGCAAAGCATTACGGTGTGAAGGAAAGAAATGATACGGCTGAAATAGTAAAACGCTATACCAGGGAAGTGGTAACGCAGGTGATCAATGAATACCCCGACCTGGCTGGCATCGGAATTACGCTGGCTGACTGGATGAGTAATTTCAGCGGCCAATCGGCCACACTACCGGAAATGACTCCCAAGGACAGGGAAGACTGGATAGAACAAACGGTGGTGGCCGGAATAAAAGCGGCTAGCCGTCCGGTTAAGTTCCTGCACCGGTCCGTACTATCTTCCGACCCGGTGGAAATGCGCAGGGTCATTAACAATGCCAGCCTGCCGGATACCACATTGGTGGAAATAAAATTCAACTGGTCACACGGCCATTCAACCCCGGTACTGGCATTGACCCACGATTCGCACAGCGGCCAAAAAGATGATGGTTACTGGAACCCGTTGCCGGTGAATTACCGCGTGGAATGGATGGTTCGGAACGAAGACTTCTTTATCCTTCGCTGGGGGCAGCCGGATTTTATCCGTCAGCACATTGCTAAAAATGCCGCTCCTTTTGTCAATGGTTATTTCGTAGGTTCTGAAGGATATATTCCTGCCAAAGATTATTCGCATATTGATAATGGCCATCAAACATGGAACTATGCTTTTGAAAAGCAATGGCTGTTTTACCAGTTGTGGGGCCGCTTATTGTACGACCCTGCAACACCGGATGCCGTTTTTGAAGCATCCTTCAACGATCGCTATGGGAAAAAGCGGGGCAGGCTACTATTGGAGGCGTATGCATCCGCAAGCCAGGTGCCACTCCGGCTGGCTTCCTTCCACCGCAGTACCTGGGATTACACCTTGTATTCGGAAGGGTTTCTTTCTCCTTTTTCATCCAATAATGGTTTGCATGATAGCGTTTCGTCATTTATTTCCATCAACGAGTTGATAGACCGGCCTACGCTGGATCCAAATTATATTTCCATTCCTGATTTTGTACAATCAAATATGGATCATACAACAATGCTCCCCGGTAAAGTAACGCCCCTGGCCTTGGCTGATTCGCTGGAAGCAGATAGTAAAAATGTTTGGAGGATCATACAATCGATCCGGCCGGGAAGTACACGGGCATTGGAATGTGAACTGGATGACCTGGAAACGTGGGCATGGTTGAGCAGGTATTTTGCCGGTAAGCTGCGGGCAGGAGTTGCCTTGCAAACCTATCGCATTACAGGCGATCAGCAACAGCAGCAAAAAGCAATTGAATTGCTGATCAAATGCATACCTGCCTGGAAGAAAGTCAGTGAGATTACTTCAAAGCATTACCGTGAAGTGCCATATATCGATGACCATGCTTCAGGCGGAACAGCGTATAAGGATGCTAAAATGTTTTCGTGGATCAAATATTTACCGCAGGTAGAAAGAGATGTTGAACTGGCAAAAGAACCGGTCATTAAGCGGCCTTAAAAAGGCAGTGTGTCAAAAAAAATGCTTGTCTAAAAATACCGAATATGAAAATCAATTTATCTTGTTTAATGGTTGGCATAATGATGTTGGTTGTATCCGTTAATACGGCGCAACAGGTTACAAAAACCACAACAGTTACCAGTGGGTTCAACCTGTCTTCCGTTAATCCCGGCCATTACGATGCAACCTGGTGGAACCGTGCCCCATACAGGCTGGTGCAAACCAACCTTCGGGAAATTGATGCAACAATGGATGTAGCTGCTTATGTACAATCCATGGTAGATGCTTCGGTTAATATTGTGCTGATCAATGTAGGCGGAATTGTTGCCAACTATCCCACCAAACTGCCTTTCCAGTTCAGGAACACTTTTATGAAAGGCGACCTGGTAGGAGACCTGGTTAAAGGGCTACATGCAAAAGGAATAAAAGTGATTGGCCGCTTTGATTTTAGCAAGATCAATGAAACACTCGCTGTCAAAAAACCGGAATGGCTCTACGTATCTACCGCCGGCAAAAACGTTACGTACAATGGCCAGGTGCACACCTGTCCCAATGGCGGTTACCAGCAGGAGTATTCCCTGGAAATATTGAAAGAGGCCATTACTGCCTATCCCCTGGATGGGATATTCTTTAACATGATTGGATACACCACATCTGATTACAGTGGCAACTACTATGGCATCTGTCAATGCGAAAACTGCAGGAATAAATTTCAATCCACAACGGGG
>JANPIJ010000099.1:0-27357 GCA_031424955.1 Ferruginibacter sp.
ATTAAAGTTTAAATCAAAACCTTTCACCCGTAAAAAATCTGTAGTCCCCCTCGCGGAACTCAAAAAAAATGAAACCCCCGACAGCCCTCAATTACTTTCTGGCTAACTGCAATGTGGGTTAAATTTTGACGATGTTTAAATCGATCAGTTTAAAGCACCGGGGATTTACCCGGTTAACGTTTTACTTGGATTAGAATAATCTAAAAAAACACCGGGACGTCAATGAACTTCAGATTTTAGTAATGAGCAGTATAATGTGGTGGTTAAATGTGCTGATCAAATTCTCTTTCACGCTGGCTGATTATCTAAAAAAAAGCCCTCCAGTGTGGAGGGCTTGTAGATGATGCATTTATTTTTTAAACTGAAATGTAGACTATTTCGAAGAAGTAAATCTTGAAAAATTCAATAAAATTTTCCTGATCTTTTGTTGATTGGTGTAACCACCCCCCTAAATAAAAAACTGGGTTTATAATGCAATTTGTTTTTCAGTCATCATTTTACGCATGTTGATCAAACCATATCGCATACGGCCTAAAGCTGTATTGATGCTACATTTGGTAAGATCCGCGATTTCTTTAAAACTTAAATCTGCATAGTGACGTAAGATGATCACTTCCCGTTGGTCGTCTGGAAGCATATCGATCATTTTTCTCACCCTTTCATGACTTTGGGCCTGCATCATTTTGCTTTCGGCGCTTGGTTCAGAGAAATTCAATACTTCAAAAATATCCCGGTCATCGCTTGTTTTAATACTCGGACTACGTTTAATCTTTCTGAAATGATCTACACACATATTGTGCGCAATGCGGAGTGCCCAGGGTAAAAATTTCCCCTCATCGGTATACCGACCGCTTTTCAGCGTATCAATAATACGGATAAATACGTCCTGGAAAAGGTCTTCCGCCATGTACTTGTCTTTTACGAGCAGGTAAATGGAGGTGTAAATTCTGTCCTTGTAACGGTTTACTAAGGTTGCGAGAGCGTCGGTGTTGCCATCTATGTACAGATGCACCAATTGTTGATCGGTTAAGTTAATAAGGCATTTCATAAACTTCTACAGTTTTTGTTGGTTAGGACTTTTGTTTTGACCAATAAGGGGAATTTAGCGTAGAAGTCTATAGTAGATAGGCGTCGTGGCTTTTCACTTTAATGGATGTTGGAACTGTGAAAATATGATTAATAATTAAAATGCCAAATTTTTTTTAACTTTTTTTTTTGCTGCTTGTTACTTTAAAAATAATCTTTCTCAGTTACGAAATGATTTTACTTTCGGATTTTAGGAAGATTTTCACATTTACCACAGAAGCAGATGCAACACATTACTTTTGCAAAATAAAATAATGGCAACAACAATAAGCGCTAAGAAAAAGAAGATCATCCCCTCCTCCAAAACAGATGGGATTTTTATCCAGGGAGCAAGAACGCACAACTTAAAGGATGTAACGGTTACTATACCACGCAATAAACTTGTAGTGGTCACTGGCGTATCTGGCTCGGGTAAATCATCTCTTACCATTGACACATTATTTGCAGAGGGCCAGCGGCGTTATGCTGAAAGTTTGAGTAGCTATGCAAGGCAGTTTATGCAACGAATGAATAAACCGGATGTTGATTTTATAAAAGGATTATGCCCCGCCATAGCGATAGAGCAAAAAGTGATTACCCGTACTCCAAGAAGCACCGTCGGCAGCATGACGGAGATTTATGATTATCTCCGGTTGTTATTTGCAAGAGCAGGCAAAACAGTCTCACCTGTTAGCGGAAGAGAAGTAAAAAAGGACGATGTGGCGGATGTAGTAAGGGCTATCAGCAATTTACAGTCAGGCGACAAAGTGTTGATACTGGTCCCTTTTAAACAGCATGCCAACAGGGAGGTAAAAGAAGAATTGAATATTTTAATTCAAAAAGGATTTTCCAGAATTTATAGCGGCAAAGAAATTGTCCGTATTGAAGAAATACTGGAAGATGATACACTTATTAAAAGCTTAGAATATCCGAAACAAAAGAAGGTCACATATCTTTTAATTGACCGCCTTGTTGTAAAAGACTTTGACGAAGATGATAAGCACCGGATCAGTGATTCTGTAGGCACTGCATTTTATGAGGGAGAAGGAGAATTGATGCTTGAGATAAATGGCCGTCAGTTAATACCGTTCAGTAACAAATTTGAGTTGGATGGCATCCAGTTTGAAGAGCCGGTACCCAACCTGTTTTCTTTTAACAATCCATTTGGCGCATGCCCAACCTGCGAAGGATTTAGTATGGTTTTGGGCATTGATGCCGACCTGGTAATACCCAACAGGCAGTTAAGCGTATACGAAGGCGCTATTGCTCCATGGAAGGGGGAAAAATTGGGGCTGTGGAAGGAACAGTTTATCAGGGCCGCAAAGAATTTTAGTTTTCCTGTACACAAACCAATCATTGATCTTACTGATGAACAATTACTGGTATTATGGGAAGGAAATTCGTATGCCAATGGGATCAACGATTTTTTTAAGGAGGTAGAACAAAATTTATATAAGGTTCAATACCGGGTGTTGTTAAGCCGGTACAGGGGGCGTACGCTTTGCCCTGACTGCAAAGGCTATCGTTTACGCAAGGAAGCATTGTATGTAAAAGTTGGTGATAAACATATAGGGCAATTGTGTACCATGCCGGTTAAGGACTTAAAAGTATGGTTTGATCAGTTAAACCTAAGCGAATACCAGCAGCAGGTTTCTAAAAGAATTTTAATTGAGATACACCATCGCATAAAAACTTTGATGGATGTTGGCCTTGGATACCTTACTATGAACCGATTGGCCAATTCATTGAGCGGAGGAGAAAGCCAGCGCATACAACTTACCAGGAGCCTTGGTAGCAACCTGACCAATTCATTGTACATTTTGGATGAACCGTCTATTGGCCTGCATAGCAGGGATACGGTTAGATTGATTGGCGTACTAAAAGAATTAAGGGATTTAGGGAATACGGTGGTAGTGGTTGAGCATGATGAAATGATGATGCGGGAGGCGGATTATATTATTGATATGGGGCCATTGGCAAGTCATCTCGGAGGCGAGGTGGTGGCAGCCGGAAATTATGATGAATTGATTGCCGATGAAAAAAGTTTGACAGGGAAATATTTAATTGGAACTTTAAAAATAGAAGCACCCAAACAATTACGTAAATGGAACCGTAGTATAACAATAGAGGGTGCACGACAGAACAACTTAAAAAATATTTCAGTTGAATTTCCATTAAATGTGTTTTGCGTGGTGAGTGGTGTAAGCGGCAGTGGTAAAACTACCCTGGTAAAGCAAATATTATATCCCGCACTACAAAAACTAAAGGGCGAAGGTGTAGAAAAGGCAGGGATGCACAGATCCATCAAAGGAGATATCGATTCACTTTCGCAGATTGAAATGGTGGATCAGAACCCGATTGGAAAATCTTCGCGAAGTAACCCGGTAACTTATATAAAAGCCTATGATGAAATAAGGGAATTGTACAGTAAACAGCCATTGAGCAAGATGAGAGGATTTCAACCTAAACATTTTTCATTCAATGTGGATGGTGGTAGGTGTGATGCATGTAAAGGGGAAGGTGAACAAATTGTAGAAATGCAATTTCTTGCAGATGTGCATTTAATCTGTGAAATATGTGGTGGAAAAAGATTCAAAGAGGAAGTACTGGAAGTGGCTTATAAGGGTTGTAATATTTATGATGTACTGGACATGAGTGTAGATGATGCCATTCTTTTTTTTAATGATGAACCGGATGTAGCTAAAAAAATTCAGCCCCTCAGCGATGTAGGATTAGGCTATGTAAAACTGGGCCAGTCAAGTAACACTTTATCCGGTGGCGAGGCCCAGAGAGTTAAGCTGGCTTCCTTCCTTGGTAAGGGAAAATCACAGGGTAATATCCTCTTCATTTTTGATGAGCCTACTACCGGGCTTCATTTTCATGATATAAAAAAATTGCTCTCCTCTTTTAATGCATTAATAGAACAAGGGCATACCATTTTGGTAATTGAACATAATACCGATGTAATTAAAAGTGCTGACTGGGTAATAGATCTCGGACCAGAAGCAGGTGATGCAGGCGGTAACCTTGTTTTTGCCGGGAAACCAGCAGATATAAAAAAATGCAAGGAAAGCTTTACGGGCAAATTTTTATAGAATGTTACCTGTTTCGTTTCATCTTTTAAGGGTGGGCTTTAGTCTGATGTCTTGCTTTACTGAACCTGGCATTCCAAACTGCTGTGTTTGGTATGCCAGCTACAATCCTGCATCAACCTTGGTTGATAAACTATCAGGAACTGATAAGTCGAACTAAATTATTTGTGAAATGTGGACATTTAAAATTTTGCGATTTTGTTTAGATAATTCTACTAAAACCATTAAAACTTTTAAAATATTTCTGACAAATAGTGCCAGTCACTTTGATTTTGCTCTATTTCATCCTTAAAGCCATATTAGCAAACAATTAATTCAACCAGCCTTATTTTGTTTTTCTAAATAACATTTATATATTTGTTTTTATAGCGGTACTAGCATTCTAACGTATATCAGGATTTGCTCCCCCGGTACCATTATCTTAGTACAGAAACCACTGATCCATTATCTTCCAACGAAATTCCTTTATAAACGAATTGTCTTTTATTTTCCTTTGCTATCAATGATTTATTTTATTGTATCATGTAAAATATTTTAATTGCCTTAAGGCCAGTTAAAATCAAATAATGATTTCAATTAATTGGTGCCAAAAAATGCCTGCTATTACTGTTTTAATATATTTTGTGGAGCGGGTTTACATTTTTGATGATCAATCACTATAGGGATCATTTAAGTTCGGATGGATTAGGCTACAGGTAAAGTAAATTAAATATTGATAACGGGGGAACAAAAGAAGGACACCTAAGAATACTGATTAAAACGTAATAAATATGAATAATTCAACTAAAAAATGGTACGCTTTGTATACAAAAGCGGGCTGTGAAAAGAAGGTGGCCAACTTTTTGTTACGCAAGAATATTGAAAGTTATTGCCCGTTGGTACATCAGGAGATTGGCAGAAAAAAAATAATGTTGGAACCGTTATTTAATAATTTTGTTTTTGTGCAGATTACTGATAATGAAATCTATCAATTTCCTCTGGGAGGTAATATAGTAAACTTTGTATATTGGTTGGGTAAGCCAGCGGTTATACAGAATGAAGAAATCTCTGTAATGAAGCGCTTTTTAAATGAATACATAAATGTGAAACTGGAAAAGATGCCGTTTGGAATAGAGGGTAAAGTGCGGGTTGCCGGAAGCGCTATAGCGGATAATGCCAACATGGTTTTTGTAAAAGACAATACAGTTAAAATAGCATTGCCTTCTTTAGGTTATATGATGCTGGCGGAAACAGCGCATTCAACTACAACAATATATACCGCCTCCAGCCAGTCTTATTCAGTTAACGGAAAATACCAATTTGCTATTTAAAAAGCATACCAGTTAACTGGATTTCTTTTGCAAATGTTTTGATTGTTATAACTATACCACCTTGGTTTTAAACGGCTACCTTGGTATAGTTATTTTTATATATGGTAATGCCGTATATGAGATCTGTTTTTTACCAAATTCTTAGAATATTGGTTTTTTATGCAATCTGTATGTTTTTTTTGCGTTTATCATATGCTTTATAACAAATGGGATTGAATTTATTTTGTGAATACCCCTTCAAATACATTGGGGTTTAGAAAAAATATTATTACTTGCAGGGTAGTATTGGATTGTAAACTTTAATTCAATTGATTCTATTAGATAAAACCAATTATTAATCAGCTTATGCAAATCATAAAGAAATTAAGTGAATTATCCGGTTATTGCCTTTTAATCACCACTACCTGCTTCTTATTCTCCTGTAATTCCGCCAAAAAAGTTACCAAGGAGGATTTTCTCTATTTTCAAAGGGGCCTTGATAGTATCAGGAACATTCAAACAAAGGAACCTATTATTCAGCGGAACGATATACTTACTATACAGGTACTCAGTACCAGCCTAAATCAGGAACAAACTCAACCATTCAACCTTTCTGGCGCTGCGGCTTCAAATGGTTATCTTGTCGGTTTGAACGGAGAAGTGGAAATGCCTGTTTTGGGGGGAGTAAAAGCTGCTGGTCTTACCCAATTGCAGTTGCAAAAAGTGATCGTGGATAAACTGACTCCTTATGTAAAAGACCCTTCTGTTATCATCCATTTTTTACAATTCAAAGTAAATGTAATGGGAGAAGTAAAATCGCCGGGAACAAAGACATTTACTACAGACCGGGTAACCATCCTTGATGTGGTAAGCGCTGCGGGAGATCTTACAGATGAGGGGAAAAGGGAGGATGTAGCAGTAATAAGGGAAGAAGGTAATATCCGGAAAATGTATAGGGTTGATCTCCGAAGTGGCAGTTTGTTCCAGTCGCCGGTATATTTGATGCAGGCTAATGATATTTTGTATGTAAGTGCCAGCGATCAGAAATTCAGGGCATTAAAGGCGGCTACTTCTGGTAATGTTCAAAAGGGTTTGCAAATATTTGGAACAATGGTCAGCCTTCTTAGTACGATCATTTTTTTAACAAGAACTTTTAAATAAGGGTATGGAAGAAATGGATAATGAATTGCTTGGGGAACAAGGCGAGAAAAAGGCCGGGCTTTCAATAAAGGACTATGTTAATAAATTTCTTGCGTACTGGCCGGTTTTTATACTCTCACTGGGTATTTTTATTGGTGGAGCTATGCTGTATGTTCGTAAAGCTACCCCCAAGTACAGCGCCAGTGCGCTTATATTGGTTAAGGGAGAAAAGAAGGCAGCTTCGCAGGATGATTTGATCAGCAGTGCATTAAGTGCCAGTCGTAGCAGCAATATGGAGAATGAACTGGCATTAATGCGATCGAGGGCACTTATACAACGGATTGTGCTGGAAAATGAATTTAATATATCGTATTATCTGATTGGCAGAATTAAGACTACGGATATATACCTGGATGCTCCTTTCCGGCTGATAGTGCAAAAAATTGAAGACAGCTCAATGGGATTAACACTCATTGTAAAGAATTTAACCAATTCGGGAGTAAGAATAGAATACGGTACAAAACCCAACAGGAAGACCAGTATTTTAAAGTGGAATACGCCTTACACAATTAGCGGCCACCAATTTGTATTGGCTCCCAGGGGGAAAGAAAGTTCCAGCAGCGGACAATATATGGCAGTATGGAGTCCTGTGAGGAGTACAGCGGGGGAAATTGCTTCCAAGTATGCTGTTGACTGGCTTGACAAAAAGACTTCTATCATTAAGTTGACTATTTTGATAGAAAACCTGGAAAGGGGAAAGGATATTTTGGATGCGCTTGCAAAGGAATATGACAGGAACGACCTGGAAGAAAAAACAATTGCGTCAAGAAATACCATCCGGTTCATAGATGACAGGCTTAGCATTATATCCAATGAACTGAGTGGAGTAGAAGGAAAACTTGAAAACTACCAGGGTAGCCAACAGATTGTGGATGTGGGAGCCCAATCTTCAGAAGCCTTTGGGGGTTCCTCCTCCACCTCACAGGAGATTACGGATATCAACATTCAAAAAGCTGTTATTCAACAACTGCAAAACTATTTTAATAGTGCCGATAATTCGGGAAACCTGGTTCCTTCCAGCCTCGGAATTGATGATCCTACCCTGGGGTCCCTTATTGGTAAGTACAATGAACTGGAGCTAAAAAAACAACGGGAAAAGCCATTGCTTTCAAGTAATAGCATGGTATTAAAAGATATTGATAACCAAATCAATAATGTGAAGGGAAGTGTATTGGAAAGCTTGCAAAATATCAATAAAAACCTAAACCTCAGGCAAAGCAGTTATCAGCAAAAAAATAACCAGTATAAACAATTTCTTAATTCCCTGCCCCGTAAAGAGCGGGTAATGCAGGAAATAAAACGTAAGCAAAGTATTACAGAAGGGCTCTATTTATACCTTTTGCAAAAAAGAGAGGAGTCATCTATATCCGCGGGATCGGCCAATGTAAGTGTTTATAAGCAAATTGACCGGGCAAGCGGTTATGGGCCGGTGGAGCCTAATTCAAAGAATGTGATGATAATGTCTTTGATGATGGGGCTTCTGATGCCTGTAGGTTTAATATTATTATTGGATCTGTTAAATGAAAAAGTAGTTACACGGCAGGATATTACCGGGAAACTGGCCATACCGGTATTGGGCGAACTGATAAATTTGCCTAAAGGAAAAACCAATGGTATTTTGGTAATGAACCGTGATTTATTTGGTGAACAATTTCGATTGATAAGAACCAATCTCGCCTTTTCTGCGAATAAAAATAAAAACCAGGTAATTCTGGTTACTTCCTCTGATGTGGGGGAAGGTAAATCGATGATAAGTTTAAACCTTGCGGCTGTTCTTGCCGCACCGGGTAAAAAGGTAGCATTATTGGAATTTGACCTTCGGAAGCCCTCGATAGTAAAAAACCAGGGACTTGCCCCGGGAAAAGGGCTTTCAGAATTTTTGTCCGGTCAAACGATCGATCTGTCTGAAATATACCAGGTTTCGGAAGAAGTCCCTACGCTTCATACTTATCCTGCCGGTCCAATACCACATAATCCTGCCGATCTTCTGCTGAATGAAAATATGTCCCCATTATTTGAAGTATTAAGACGCAGGTATGATTATATTGTAATTGATACTGCCCCCGTTGGATTGGTAACTGATGCGTTTATTCTTAATAGTTACTCCGACACGTCTATTTATGTAATCAGACAACGGCATACTTTAAAAAAGCAACTCTATTTTATAAATGACATTTACAATAATAACAGGCTCAACAACATGAGTATCTTAATAAATGATGTAAAAACCGGGGGAAAACATGGATCCGGCTATGGTTATGGCGAAAATTATAATTATGTATATGGAGAGGAACCCCAAAAAAGTTTCTTGAAACATCTTTTCACCTTTTCCCGCAAGTGATGTTTTCATTTCGGAAAAGAATGAAATCTAATAAAACAGGTTAATTCAAAATAAATTCAAATTTAATTTTCAGATGTAGTTCCGCTGAAAATTTTATCATTCAAGAGCACTCTTTAGCTTTTGCTTTTTGAATGCGGATATAATTACCCTTGCTATATAGTCGTAATTAAATCCGGAGTATGGCTCCTGAAAAAGGTATGTTGTCGAATTAAAAATCAATTGCTCCTATTTTGAGTGCTTTCGTATCAATTTATTGAACAGAAATGAAATAGGTTAGATTGTAATTAAATACTAAAGCCATTGCTTAAACAGGTAATAAATTGGATTTGATCAAAGCAGGTTCTGATGCTTCATGTTTACAGGGAGTAGTAGTTTATAGCAAGGTCTTTAGTTTTTAACTTAGTCATAAACAAATATTGTGTGACTGAGAAAGGCGAAGCCGTTTTTTTTTGAACCATGCCAACTCACCAGGGAAAATTTGCCAATCCGTACCCGTTTATATTACTGCCATCTTAAAAAATAATTTTAAGTGATGGAGCATTAAATTACAAAGAAAGATGTCCTGAAATAGTGAATGATTTATAATTTCTTAAATGATTTTTGAATCAAGATTTTTTTATTTATAAAAGTGCATGATAAAATTTCCCATCCGGCTATTGCTAATTAAATTTCTAATAAAACCTATTGCGGGATAAATCATCGGAGATGAAGCGTTTTGCACGAAGGATTGAGAACAGCGTACCAGGTCAGATTTTTTTTTTTAGCTGGATAAAGCTAATCACATTAACGGGAGGGGTGCAATTAATCGTTCAACTTGTCGGTTTAGTAAGTGGAATTATTATCATCCGCCTGTTATCCACAAATGAATATGGCCTGTATACCCTTGCCAATACGATGCTAGGAACCATGACTATTTTGGCTGATGGAGGAATTGGGGCTGGTGTGATGGCACAAGGTGGCAAGGTTTGGCAGGATAGGCAAAAACTGGGGGCTGTTTTGTCCACCGGTCTTGAATTGCGACGCAAATTTGCGATAGGCAGTTTAATTATTAGTACGCCTGTATTATTCTACCTCCTGTTACATAATGGAGCTAATTGGACAATGGCAGTTTTAATTGTCGCCTCTTTGATTCCCGCGTTTTATGCTGCATTATCCGATTCTTTGCTTGAAATAGTACCTAAACTGCACCAGGCTATTTTACCCTTGCAGAAAAATCAATTGATTGTAGGAATCGGCCGGTTATTGCTGAGTGCAATAACATTATTTGCCTTTCCCTGGACTTTTGTTGCCATACTAGCGGGCAGTTTCCCCAGGATTTATGGTAATATTAAATTAAAAAAAATCACTTACGAATTGGTTGATAAAGAGCAGCCATCTACGTCGGAGGTGAAACAGGAAATATTAAAGGGAGTAAAACGGTTGTTGCCATTGTCTGTTTATTACACTGTTTCGGGCCAGGTAACCATCTGGCTGCTTTCTGTATTTGGTAGTGCCATATCAATCGGGCAAATCGGGGCGCTGGGTAGATTTTCCATGTTACTGACTTTGTTTTCAGTTGTTTTTTCCAATTTATTGATACCAAGGTTTGCCCGTTTAAAAATGAACCGAAAAAATATCATTTCTAAATTTGTCCAGATCAATCTTTTGTTGCTATTGTCGATTGCAATTATTCTTTTATCTGTTTGGATTTTTCAGAACCAGTTATTATGGATTTTAGGAGATCAATACACAGGATTGAATTCAGCATTTATCCTGGTGATGTTAACCGGTTGTGTAAATTTAATGGTTGGGTCAAATTTTTCCCTGTTAACCAGCCGGGGATGGATTATGAACCCCTTATCCGGGATTCCAATTGGAATTTGTAGTATTATTATAGGTGCTTTTCTTATTGACGTTTCTACACTAACGGGAGCAATCTATTACAACCTTTTTCTTGCTTCCTATTCTTTAATAGTTGCTTTCCTGTTTTTTGTTTATAAAATAAGATTGGTTAAAGAGATCAGTTAAATTGCCCCAGACTATTATTATGTGAACTAAGGTTTGGACATGTATATTGGTTTATACCCATGAAAATAAATATATTAAGAAACACGATTGCCTGGTTTGGCAAATATTCAGGTTATGAAGGGCTTACCGGGTATTTCCCGGGTAGTATGAAGCAAACAATAGTCAGCCCGAATGAGCAAATTTTTTCAAAGATTATTGGTAAGATATTTCAGATTTATAAAGGATGGAATACAATGAAGCCCTCAGAGATATTTGCCGGGTTACGATTTTTAAGTAAGATAGGCAGTAATGACATTTCTCACATCTTGTATCTTGAAAGACACCTTAATACAGTAAGCATTTTAAAACAGCATCAAAATAAATTGTTTGGAACTATTCACCTGCCCATTAGGCAGTGGAGTAAACAGGAGCTTGCAGTACTTGATAATATTGGCAATGTGATAATTTTGTACAAAGAGGAAGTACAGGAATTTTGCAAATATATAGATAGAAGCAGGATTCATGTGATCATGCATGGCGTAAATGTGGACTTTTTTAAACCTGGTCAAAACGCATCGGTAAGAAAAAACAAGGTTTTATTTGTTGGACATTACCTGCGAAATTTTGATATGTTTACGGAGGTATACGAAATAATAAAAAATGACATCGGTGATCTTTTTGACTACCATTTTATTATACCTTCTTACCATCGGAACACTACAGTTATTCAGCAGATTGCCGTATTAAAAAATGTTTTCTTTCACGAAGGATTAAGTGATGAAGAATTATTGGAGTTTTACCAAACCAGTTACCTGTTATTGATGCCGATGCAGGACTCCGGTGCAAATACCGCCATCGTGCAGGCAATTTCATGTGGGCTTCCAATTGTTACAACTGATGTAGGAGGTATAAGGTCTTATGGGGGAGGAGAGATTTTTCCCGTGGTTGAAAATAAAGCAAGCAAGGCAATGGCTGAACTTTTCAAAAAATATTATTATGATGAGGATTTTAGGAATAGCGTGAGTGAAAATCTGCGCCGGTTTGCAATTGACCAATTAGATTGGAATTTAATAGCCACGCAACATAGGAATGTATATGAAACCGTTTTAAGGAATAAAAAATAAATTATGAATTCGGCTGTTTGCACGTTGTTTGAAGGAAATTATCATTTAGGGGTGGCGGGATTAACAAATTCGTTGTATCAAAATGGATTTAGGGGTTCTATTTACGTGGGGTATAAGGGTGCCCTTCCTCCCTGGGCATCCCTTGCAAAAGAAAACTCCTTATTACAATGGGCTGGTAACAAAACACTGCAAGTGGCGGAAGGTCTCCAGCTTCATTTTTTACCAATTGAAACGGATTATAGTCTTACCAATTATAAACCTGATTTCATGTTGAAGCTTTGGGACGGACCTGCTGCAGACATGGATAGTTTATTTTATTTTGATCCGGACATTGTGATTTTACGTAGTTGGCTTTTATTTGAAGAGTGGGCAAATTGCGGGGTAGCTGTAAGCGAAGATGTTAACTCACCGCTGGCTATGCAGCATCCGCGAAGGGTGGCCTGGAGAAAATATTTTGGAGATAAGGGAATTAGCTTAAATTTTAAAGAGGGATTTTATGTCAATGGCGGATTTATCGGTTTAACAAAGAAAAACCTGCAATTCCTAAAAACCTGGATAAATATCCAGGAAACTATGGCACCATTAATAGGTGGGTTAAATCAATCAATCTTTAGCAGGACTCCATTAACCACTTTATTAAAAACAGCGGGAGGTCCGTTTATGCCATTTTTTAAAACAGACCAGGACGCTTTAAATGC
The DNA here is from genome assembly GCA_031424955.1 of Ferruginibacter sp. Taxonomy (GTDB): domain Bacteria; phylum Bacteroidota; class Bacteroidia; order Chitinophagales; family Chitinophagaceae; genus Ferruginibacter. The sequence continues at coordinate 12,796 of JANPIJ010000099.1, forward strand.
CGCTATTGAAGCTTGTGACCAGGAAATAAGTTTTATAGGAAAAGATGGAATGGGGTTTGAAAATGGATTTGTGATAATGCATCATGCGGTAGGGAGAATGAAACCGTGGGCATGGAAACCCTTCCTTCAATCATGGAGGGGCAGGCCACCGCGGAAAATTGAAATAGAATTCTGGAATTTGATGGATGGTCCGGTAAGGGCTTTCCCCAATAAAATTGTGAAACGTCAAAAAAGGGCTTTGAGGATATGTTCCGCCATTGGCCGCATATATAAAAAGCAATAAGGATACTGGCTTTAATACAGTATTTAATAAGCGCTTCTTTTGAATTAAGTAGATTCAATGTTTAAGCAGGTATTGGTTACCGGGAAATGTTTTTGCTATAACCTTTCGGTTGTAATTTAAATTTTACAGCAGGATGGTAGCTGGCTGTTTAAAAAGATCATATCAACAGGCATGAAAAGTATCGCACATCGGCTAAGCAACATTCCAAATAAGGATAAAGCCCTAAGCTGGTTCAAGCTTATTTCTATAACCGGTGGAGCTCAGCTAATTGGTCAACTTATTGGACTCGTCAGTGGAATTATTATTATACGCCTTCTTCCAACCAAAGAATACGGATTTTATACCCTCGCAAATACAATGCTTGGAACGATGACTATTTTAGCCGATGGTGGAATTGCCTCGGGTGTAATGGCACATGCGGGGAAAGTGTGGAAGGATAAGGTAAAATCAGGGATTGTATTAGCCACCGGGCTTGACATGCGCAGGAAATTTGCGATTGGAAGTTTAATTGTAAGTATTCCTTTTTTGATTTACCTCCTGATACACCAGGATGCCGGTTGGCTTACTACCTTATTAATTGTTGCCTCCCTGATACCAGCTTTTTATGCCGCATTATCCGATTCACTGTTAGAAATTGTACCTAAGCTGCATCAAACCATTTTGCCACTTCAAAAGAACCAATTAGTAGTGGGGGCAGCAAGACTGGTACTTTCTACTTTAACACTGTTTGTATTCCCCTGGGCTTTCGTAGCAATTATAGCAAGTGGCCTGCCACGAATTTATGGCAATTTAAAATTGAGGAAAATCGGGTATAATTTTGCGGATAGGCATCAGCAACCCGACCCGTTGATTCAAAAGGAAATCTTAAAAATGGTTAAGCGTATTTTGCCTGGGGCAATTTACTTTTGTCTTTCAGGACAAATTACCATCTGGTTAATTTCGATATTTGGCAATACCACTTCGGTAGCGCAATTAGGCGCCCTTGGCAGGTTAGGGATGTTGCTTTCGTTGTTTAGCGTTTTAACCAGCACGCTGATAATTCCAAGATTTGCAAGACTACCGGAGAAAAGAATTATCCTTTTAAAATATTTTGTCCGGATAATGCTTATGCTCATATTTTTTCTTTTACTGGTTATAGTGGTGGTATATGCGTTTCCAAATCAAATACTTTGGATTTTGGGTAAGGGTTATGCCGGATTAGAGATGGAATTACTTTTGAGTATTATCGGTAGTTGTTTAAGTGTTTTGGGGGGTGTAGCTTTTTCCTTGTATACGAGTAGAGGCTGGGTGATTCATCCAGTGTTACTTATTATTGGAAATTTAGTTTCAATAATTATAGGAATGTTTCTATTTGATATCTCGTCATTGAAGGGTGTTTTATTATTTAATTTATTCACTAGTGTCTTTGCTATTGTTTTAAACAGTGGATTTTTATATTGGAAAATATTAAAAAGTTTATAAAATATCGTTAATGAAGAAAAATTATAAATCCCTTTTGAGAATTAAAATGATGGATTATTATTATAAATTCAAAAAGACCTATTATAGATTTATCGGATTGAAAATTGGTACTGGCGGGCATTTAGGCAAAATATTTTGTGAATGGCCAGACAGAATCCGAATAGGTAACGATACTGTAATCGAGGATAATATTGTTTTCAAAATTACGAAACCGTTTATTAGTGATAATTACATATCGATCGGTAGTTCTGTTTTTATTGGGCATGGTTGCCAATTTAATTGTAATACTCAAATAATTATTGGTGATAATTGCTTAATTGCAAGCGGAACCATCTTTGTTGATACTGGGCATGAAATTGCTATGGGTAGTGACATAAATAAGCAGCCTCTTACTCTGGGGGAAATAACTATAGAGGAAGGAGTTTGGATAGGAACGGGTTGTAGAATTCTAAAAGGTGTTACCATTGGAAAAGGTAGTGTTATAGGCGCAGGGTCTGTAGTAAATAAGTCCATCCCCGAATACCAGATTTGGGCTGGTACTCCTGCCCGTTTTATTCGTAACCGGGAATAATGAAAATGGGAATGAAGCAATTAATGATGCATAAACAGTTCTGTAATTTGGAACTTATTTTATTTTGGATATAAAGTATATGAAAACAGCAGTTTGTACAATTTATGAAGGGCACTACCACTATGGGGTGGCGGCACTATGCAATTCATTATATAAAAATGGATTTCGGGGAGCCGTATATGTTGGTTATAGAGGTGAGCTTCCGCCATGGGCAGTTAAGGCTTTCGATAACGCGGAGCTTAAATGGAAAAACGGTAAATCATTGAAAGTAAATGATCAATTAATTATTCATTTTCTACCTGTAGAAACAAACTATCATTTTGCCAACTTCAAGCCAAACTTTATGCATCAGTTGATAGCTGGGCCTGCAAAAGAGGCTGACGCTTTATTCTATTTTGATCCGGATATCATCATAAAAACCTCCTGGGATGTTTTTGAATCCTGGATTGTTTTTGGGGTTGTTTGCTGTGCGGATGTTAATTCTCCCATCCCCCAGTTTCATCCCAAAAGAATCATCTGGAGAAATTATTTTGGGCAAAATGGAATAAGCCTGAAATATAAGGGGGATAGTTATGTAAATTCCGGATTTATTGGATTGAAGATGGCTGATAAGGATTTTATCGGGCTTTGGGAACGTATACAGGAAGTAATAGCGCCAAGAATTGGGGGCTTGATAAAATCTCCGTTTGGAGGTGAACATGACCTGCCAGATTCCGAAAAAACGCCGATTGCTGCATTCGATAAAACCGATCAGGATGCACTGAATGTAACAATTGAGGCTTGGGATGGGGTGGTGAGTATTATCGGTACAGAAGCGATGTCCTTCAAACCGGGTTCTTCATTAATGTCACATGCGCTGGGAAGCCCCAAGCCCTGGAATACAAAAATATTTCTAAGCCTTTTAACAGGTAGGTTTTCGGGATTTATTTTGAAGGATTATTGGAGCAATACCACTCACCCGATAGTATTAAATTCAACAGGTATTAGTAAAAGAAAACTCCTGGCAATAAAAATTTCAGGGCTTATAAGCAGGTTCTATTCGAGACGATAGTGAATCTATCGCCATTTTATAATTTTGTTCTATGAAAATTTTATTTCTGCATAATAATGACCAGGATTATTTAAGTGAATCGGTATTTCATGGTCTGAGGTCTTTGTTAGGAGACAATTGCGTTGATTTTCCACGATACGAAATCATGTATAAGGATATTGGAGATCCACTGAAAAAAAAATTAAGAGGAAATGGGTTTACCCTATATGGCCTTTTGGATGAATCCGAACAAATAAAAGCTGCCCGGTTTCGTTGTTTGGATTGGTTAGAGAACTATGATAAAATTATAGTATCAAATATTTGGAGCCAGTTTAATCTTTTGAAATTATTATTGAGATCAGTTCCCAAAAATAAAATTGTAATTCTGGATGGGGCGGATCAAAGCAGTGTCTTTCCGTATGCGGCTTTTTATAAAAGATTGAAGAGCGATTTTTTTTGTTATTTTTTTTCCAGCAATGATTTCAAATATTTCAAGAGAGAAATCACCGAAAATTCATATTATAATTTGATAGGTCATCTTTTAGGGAATTTGGGTGGAACCTTCAAAATTTCAAGAAGTTTTATTCCTATCTCTTTTTCTGTTCCCGCTGAAAAAATTACTTACGTTAAGCCATCGGACAAATTAAAGTTATTCCAAACCCATATTGTAGACGAGGAGGTTGCTTTAAAAATAAAGGACAGCCAGTTTTCTTCAATTGGTTCTGACAAGTTGTTTTTTGAGGACGAAACGCATTACTTTAAAGATTTGCAGGATTCAAAATTTGGGATTACTACTAAGCGGGCCGGATGGGATGCATTGAGACATTACGAATTGGCTGCGAATGGAACTGTTTTGTGCTTTAAAAATTTATCGCAAAAATCTGAATTGTGTGCTCCCACAGGACTGGATAATTTCAACTCTATCAGTTATGACAATTATGACCATTTGATTTCTATTATTCAGAACCTGTCACCAGAGGCTTATGAAAATTATCTTACCGCAAGTTATCAGTGGATAGAGAATAATACAACTGTAAAAAAAGCGGGATATCTTCTTCACAACATCCAATAAGTATTTCTATTTTTTACTTACCTGCAAAAGTGACAATATGTGGGAATAGGGTGTGTAGAAATTAACGAAGATGAAGTATACAACAAATAACGCACTTAACCTGAGTAAAGGATTATCCTGAATTTTTGAAATACTTTAGTAATTCGGAAAAACAGGTAGAATAGATTATTGGATTCCTGATTATTACTCACAAATTTTATTACCGGGCAGTATCAACAAGTTAAATAGAGCTTTATTTTCAATTGGAAAACTTTAAAGATTTATTGAGAAATTGAAGAATAATTCAACTTATAAAAGATCATTCAGATGACTCAGAAAGACAATAGAATCCATTCCATGGATACCATCAGGGGATTGGCATCTCTGGAAGTGCTCATTCATCACAGTTTATTGATGTCTGTTGTATTTTGGGAAGTGTTTTATTCATCAGCCGGTCAGGTTAGTTTTTTAAATCTCTTCACATTCTCACCTTTGCATATTTTTTGGGCCGGACACGAAGCGGTGGTCTTATTTTTTGTGATGAGTGGATTTGTATTATCCATACCCTATTACTCAGCTAAAAAAGTAAGTTACGGCCAGTTTTTTATAAAAAGGATATTTAGAATTTATGGCCCTTACCTGGTGGCAGTAAGTATTGCCTTGCTTTGTAATCAAATTTATAGCCATCATGGCAGGATACAGGGTTTAAGTGATTGGTTTAATGATATTTGGAAAAAAGATCTGACTGTCTCAGAAATTTTGAATTTCGGTATTTTTAATGGAAATTTTCATAATGTAGCTACTTCATTATGGTCAATTCCGGTTGAAATCAAAATCTCATTTGTTTTCCCATTTATAGTAAAAGTTATAAAAAAACTGAGTTTGCCATTTTGCCTTCTGTTGCTTTTGGGTAATATATCCTTTTATATGATTGGAAAACGCATCGGACTCCAAAGTTACTGGGGAGATTTCAGTTTGTTTTATTACCTCACTTTTTTTTTATGTGGAACAATTCTATATAAGTACAGGGAGGAATTGTTGTTGAAAATTAACCGGCTTAAAATGCACTGGATATATTTGTTATTACTATTTGGGTTGTTTATGTACACATATCATTGGAATATACTTTGGTTGCCTCCACGCATTTTGAGCTTTGCAAAAATATTGCCAGCGGATTATATGGCGTGCCTCGCTGCCTTAATATTCATTATTCTATCATTATCTCAAAGGGCGCCCAAATGGCTGTTTAACAAATACCTGGTGTTCCTCGGGCAGATTTCCTTTAGTTTGTACCTGATTCATCCAATTATTATTGGCCTTGTTGGGTTTACATTTGGGCCCCTTCTTCCGGTTTACATTATAATTCCACTATGCTTACTATTGTCTATATTATTGGCTATACCATTTTATAAATTTATAGAGAGTCCTTTGCAGAATTTGGGAAGAAGCCTGAGCACCGCCGGAACAATGAGAGCAAGGAAGGCAATTGCTATTTCAGGTAGGTGATCAAATTTTTTTTCTGTTATTATTTATTATTAATTTCTCGAGGATTTTGAGAATTAATGAAAGACGGGTTTTTTTGTATTGAACTTTCATTACCGGAAAAATTTATAGTAGATGTCTGTTAAATATCTTATTCAACAAAGCTTATTCGTCTTTCGTTTCCGGTGCATAAAAAGATGCCTGGCTTTTTTCAGAAAACAAAAGTTATTATTATTTGGAATGCGGATTGGTAAAAGAACCTCCATACCTCCAATATATATTACCTGGCCCCACCAGGTATCTATTGGTAAAAACTGCAACCTGGAGCATGGGATTTACTTTAAATATGACGGAATATGGTCAAAGGGGCCGTCAATTATAATTGAAGACGACGTATTTATAGGCTCTGGCTGCGAATTTAATAGTAATTGTGGTATAAAAATTGGTAGATATTCAAATATTGCATCCGGCTGCCGGTTCATAGATCATGATCACGGTATGAAAACTGGGTTATTAATAGGTCCCCAGCCCTCTGTAAAAATGGAAATAGTATTGGGAGAAGATGTTTGGCTGGGATGTAATGTGGTTGTACTAAAGGGCGTGAGTATTGGAGACGGAGCGGTAATTGCAGCCGGAGCAGTGGTTACCAAATCCATACCCGCTAACCAGATATGGGGTGGTGTGCCGGCAAGATTATTGGGTGAAAGAAAATGATACCAACATTTTAAGCCACATGAAATCCGTATTTTGTGACCATTAGTACAGATAAACAATAATGATTTTTTTTATTTTCAGATTTAATCCTATCATTGTTGAAAATATAAATTGGAATATAATTAGTTGGGAGGCAATGTTTTCGGCGTCTGCCAATTATCAAAGTTTCAACGATAAGATGATCAATGGCCATTTTTATTTATGAATATTTAATTAATTCTTAGATTGTATCAATTAGTTTCAGGTTTATATTTCTAAGTTTTAAAATGGAAATTATTTTTCTTTTCCCGGTCCCTATAAATGCAGAAACAATTTTAATAAGCAAATGATCCCCAAAGGGGACATTTATGCATTTTAAATAGGATTGAGTAGTTTTAGGAACAACTATTGACTCATTCAAACAAATTTTTTTTATAGTTTTAGTGATTTCAATGCTTTATAAATGATGTCTTTTCCCGACAATAGTCATCACTTATTTAAAGCATATTGATGATAATTTTCGCATCCCAAATAAATTAGAACCATGTCGAATCCTTTAGTGTCAGTTATTATTCCAACTTATAATTATGCACACTATATTTCCCAGGCCATTGACAGTATTTTAAATCAAACTTATCCAATTGATCGGGTAGAGATAATTGTATTGGATGATGGATCAACCGATAATACCGGTGATATCGTTCGGGGTTACGTTGAAAAGGGATTCCCTGTCAGGTATTTTTTTCAGGAAAATAAAGGAAAGGCCTGCGCAACGTATAATGCTATTATCAAAAGCAGTGGGAAGTACATCTTTAACCTGGATGCGGATGATTATTTTTACCCTGGTAAAATTGAAGCCTCTGTAAAAATATTTGAATTACATGAAGATATTGTTCATGTAGCTTCTCCTGCACGCACCGTAAATGCGGATACGGAATCAGGGGAAGTTGAACCAATACCGGAGGAAATAAGTGAAAAACCGCTTGATGGTAATTTATTGTCACTGTATTTTTTCAAAAATCACATATTATTTGGCGGAGGATCCACTTATGCAGCCCGGGCCAGTGCACTAAAGCAGATTAAAATACCAGTGTCGGTGGATATGTATATTGACGAATTTTTATTACTCGCAATTTTTCCCCTTGGGAAAAGTTATTTTATAAAGGAACCCCTTTCTGTTTGGCGGTCACATAATCTAAATTATTCGGGTAAAACCCTTACATCGGCAGATGAGGTTAAAAAAGGACAAAGGTTGCTGGGATCTTCTGCAGGTGTACTTACTTATCTTAAGAATAATAATTTCGACAAACAAATAATTAATATTTATCGTTTGCATCACCTCACCCGGAAAATTGCATTTAAAGAAAAGCAAGGGACTAAACATTTTACGGATGTATTGAACTATGCTGTGGAGGTTTTTTTCAAAATACGGCCGGGTTGGAAAATAATAAAAAATTATTATGTGATTAACAGGTTAATTCCAACTGTCATTTTAAAGACATTAAAGTCCAAAGTAAAGGCAAAAGAGTCCTTTTAATAAACTATCAGAACTCATTTATACCCGGATTTTACCACTGGTATATTCAATGTCAAATATTCAATTCACCATTATTGTTTTGAATTAACCTGGTCACATGCGACATTTACCAGTGAAAACATCTGATCAACAACTATCCCCTGCAAATTTGAAATGCCCTTATTAGGGGCATAAGATTTGGTAAAAATTGCTTTTTCAATAAAACGGATACGGTTCAAGTGAAGCAAACCATGATCCAAATGATTTTGTCGCAGGAAATTGTTGTACAAATTTAATCCTGTAACATATAACCAACCGGGCTGGCATTTCATCAAGTGGGTGTAGTAATATTTGGACAAAAATGATTTATCAAAATACGCATCTGCAATCCATTTGAATTTGGCACTGGCATTCATTTTAGGCCTTGGAAAAGGTAAAAAGAAGCGGTTGCAACAGTTGGTTAGACTTTTATCTGAAATTAGGCGTTTAACCTTAAATACCTGTTACCTGGATAGTTGTTTTTATAAGCAAGGAACACCAGGTTGAAAATCATGAAAATTATATTTATATGTGGTTCCCTTGAACCTGGACGTGATGGGGTTGGAGATTACACCCGGATACTGGCGGCGGACCTGGTCCGCCTGGGCCATAAAGTATCTGTAATAGCTCTGAATGACCGCCATATAAGCCAGGAGATAAATGGCTTCCAGGAATCCGGTAGCGTTCAAATTCCTGTTCTTAGGCTGAATTTTGAACTTGATTCCAGGCAGCGTTTTTTGAAAGCTGGTTTGTGGATAGATCACTTCGATCCGGATTGGCTTAGTCTGCAATTTGTACCGTTTTCATTTAATCCAAAAGGACTTCCTGTTGGAATGGGTAAAGCCCTACGCAAAATAGGGAAAAACAGGAAATGGCATATAATGTTCCATGAATTATGGGTGGGGATGCATATTGGGGCGTCCAAAAAGGAAGTTCTTTGGGGACGTATTCAACGCCAGTTAATTTTATTATTGATCAAAAAGCTTCGCCCTAACCAAATTCATACTCAATCATGTCTTTATAAAGCACAAATTAATTCAATGGGTTTTGAGGTAGGCCTCTTGCCCTTGTTCTCCAATATTCCGGTCACTGGAAATAATACAGTGTTACCGGAAAAGAAGGATGGGATCTTACACAAAGGGAACAAACTATCCATAGCACTTTTTGGAGGTGTTCATAAGGGCGCTCCAGTTACCCGGTTCGCAAAAGAGGTGAAGTCCTTTTCCCAAAAGTTCGAAATACCGGTATCATTACTTATAGTTGGACGTGGCGGCAATGAACAAAAACATTGGGAAGAAATTTGGAAGGAATTGGATTTGGAGGTTGTTGTAATGGGAGAGCTTGAAGCAGAAGAAATTTCAAAAACATTAAGCATGGCCTCCTATGGCATTACTACTACTGTTTTTGGGAAGGTAGAAAAAAGTGGTTCGGTTGCCGCTATGACAGAGCATGGTCTAAAGGTAATCTGTGTAGCAGCAGACTGGAAACCCAGGGGGATGCCAATTCTGAAGAAGGTGCCAGGTGTAATAGAATACAGGGAAGGGGAATTGGATGCGTTCTTTCAATCGGTAAATGAAACGGGCGCATTTTGTAAAGTAGAAGAAGTATCCTGCCGCCTGATCGAAGCTTTCAAGGCAAACGGGCAGAATAATAAATAATAATAAATCATAAACTACAAAAAAACATGAACAAACCGATCATTTTAGTTACTGGCTCATCGGGCTTAATTGGCTCCGAAGTCTCTTTGTATTTTTCAAAAGAACTTGGCTATGCTGTACATGGCGTTGACAATAATCAACGGGCCGTTTTTTTTGGTCCGCAGGGCGATACAAGATGGAACCAGCAGAGATTACAAAAAGATATAAGCGATTATACCCACCACGAAATGGACATACGCGATCGTGCGGGAGTACTGGACTTACTAAAACAAGTAAAACCCGATGTAATTGTGCATGCGGCTGCACAACCTTCGCACGATAGGGCTGCCGCTATTCCATTTGATGATTTTGATACCAATGCGGTAGGTACGCTGAATATGCTGGAAGCTGCAAGGCAGGCATGTCCGGAGTCTCCGTTTATACACATGTCTACCAATAAGGTATACGGGGATGCTCCCAATAAGATCGCATTAAAGGAGGAAGAAACAAGGTGGGATTATGCGGATGAAAATTACTTGCATGGCATTCCTGAATCTTTTACCATTGACCAGTCCAAGCATTCCTTATTTGGAGCCTCCAAGGTTGCGGCAGATGTGATGGTGCAGGAATACGGACGTTATTTCAATATGCCCACCTGTTGTTTAAGAGGCGGCTGCCTTACCGGGCCTAACCATTCTGGTGTGGAGCTGCATGGTTTTCTTTCTTACCTGGTGAAATGTAATTTGGAAGGAAAGGAGTATAAAGTATTTGGATATAAAGGCAAACAGGTTCGCGACAATATTCACTCATTGGATGTTGCCAGGTTTATGGCGGCGTTTGTAAGCAACCCCCGAAGCGGAGAGGTATATAATTTAGGAGGAGGAAAGGCTAACAGTACTTCTATCCTTGAAGCCTTTAAAATTACGGAAGGTTTTACCGGTAAGGCACAGGTATATTCTTATGTAGAAGAGAATCGGGTTGGCGATCATATCTGTTATTATTCAGATCTTCGCAAAATGCGTGAGCATTATCCACAATGGGACATCACCCAATCTTTAAGTGAAACAATTCGCCAGATAGTAGAAGCGTGGCGTACAAGGTAACACTATCAGCAGAGGAACGCTTTTATCCATCGCATTCAACAATTAAAGGACACATTCTTTCATAATGGCGAAAAAAATTTGTTTGTTTACCGCACATTCTCCTCAAACCGGTGGAGGTGCAGTTATACTGAGAAGTCTGATTAAAAATCTTCCTGAATTTTCCATCGAATGGAAATACCTGGCCGGCAAACCGGCTGAAGGTTATGAAAAGGGATTTATGGGACAGGGTATTATGGGCAGCAGCCTGGTGAAGGATATAGTTGGTACCTGGCAAATGTTAACCGGGGGACGCTTGCTAAAAATTGATGAAATAGTAAATCAATTAATAGCAACAGATTGTGATGCCTATTGGGTAGTGTCACACAATGAAGGATTACGCGTAGCCATCGAACTATCACGGTTACAAAGTAAGCGCCCTGTGCATTTAACAGTTCACGATGATTGGGCTGGGGCTTTATCAGCAAGATCAATCCGGTACCGTTTTATGGCCGGCCTGGCAAAAAGAATGACTGTTAAGGCACTGCAGCAGGTAGCTGGAGTAGACTTGATCAGCCAGGGAATGCAAACCTATTACTATCAACTTAGTAACCGGAAGGGTGATATTTGCCACCGCTATTTAGCCCCGGACTCAGTTGTTATAAATGAATATAAAAAAGAAGCAATCGGGTCAGTTTTAAATATCGGGCATATTGGTTCCATTTATGACAAAACAGACTTTATCCGGTTTTTACAGTTGCTCCGGGAATATGAAAAGCTAAAGGGGGTAAAAGTGACTGTAAATATGTGGGGATACCATCCAAAAAAAAATGATATTCCCGCTGAATATTTTGACATTATTAAGATGCATCAAGATTTGCCTGAAGAAAAAGCCATCCCGGAATTGGCAAAAAGTGATTTTGTTTATTCAATGTATCCTTTTTCAAAACGGCAGGTTGTTTTTGTCAAGACAAGCTTGCCTACTAAACTAACCAGCTACGTCCAGGCATGTAGACCAATATTTGGGCATGGTCCCTCGGATTGCACATTGTTTGAGTTTATAGGAAATACGAATACAGGTGTGATGTGGACGAATTCAGACTTGGAAATGGGGCTGTATTTGCTAGAAAAGATCACAAAACCTATAATGCCAAACAATAGTTGGCAAAAAGCAAGGGAAGAATATTTCGGGGAAAAAAACCTTGCAGTTATGCGTAAAGCATTAATATGATGTATTGAATTGGATAAACAAAAACTATATTGATCTAAAACAATGAAAATTCTTCTTTCTCATCTTACTGGTAATGCAAATGTAAAAGCAGCTACTTATGGATTTATTGACGCGGGTAAACTTTCTGAACTTCATGTAAGCCTTGCATCTGTGCCGGGAAGTTTTTTAGATTTAATAGGAGGTTTAGGACCTTTTTCTGAAATAAGACGTCGCCGATTTGATCCGAAAGTTAAACCTTTTCTTTATACTTGGCCTTGGTTAGAACTCATGCGGTTATTAACCAGGGGGCGATTTAAATCACTGGCGAGTGAAAAAAAATCACCTTTTTATATAGATTCAGTTATCAAAAATCTTGATAAGCACGTTGCTTATCGTTTAAAAAGTGCGATAATAGAATCGGGGGTGAATGCAGTTTACTGTTACGAAGATTCATCATTATTCACTTTTCGGGAGGCAAATCGTTTGGGAATTCAATCTTTTTATGATCTGCCAATAGGATATTGGAGGGCTGCCCACAGGTTATTGGAAGTGGAACGAAATCGTTGGCCTGAATGGATACCTACTATGCGTGGCCTTGATGAAACTGTGGAAAAGTTAAATAACAAAGATGAAGAATTGAAGTTGGCAGACAGGATCTTTGTTGCCAGTACATTTACCGCTGAAACCCTGAGGGATTACCCCGGGAAACTGGCCCCTATTGAAGTAATACCCTATGGATTTCCTTCGGTTGTAAATGGAAAACGTAATTACGCAAGCTTTGTAAGCAAACGTCCATTAAAACTTCTCTATGTGGGAGGGTTATCTCAACGGAAAGGAATTGCAGATCTTTTTGAAGCGGTGGCAAGTTTCGGGCAAAATGTAACGTTAACATTAGTAGGCAGGAAAGTCACAGATTCCTGTGCCCCATTAAATACTGCACTATTGAGGCATAGATGGATTCCAAGTTTACCTCATGAAAAAATACTCACACTGATGAGGGAGCATGATGTTTTGGTTTTCCCCTCTCTTTTTGAAGGCTTTGGACTTGTTATAACAGAGGCAATGTCGCAAGGAACTCCTGTAATTACAACAGATAGAACAGCTGGTCCAGATTTAATTGAACACGGCAAAAATGGATGGTTAATAGGGGCGGGGTCATCAACCGCCTTAAAAGAATCCATTGAAGCAATCTTGTTGAAGCCCCAAATTATACAAGAATTTGGGGAAGCTGCTATGGCAGTGGCGCGACGAAGACCATGGGAAATTTATTCACAAGAATTGGCGGAATCAGTAGGCAGAGGACATTATAAAGAATCGTCTGGCTAATTCCTAAACATCGATTGACACTTTGAATAGCAAGCGATTTAAAGTGAATTATAGAGCCAAAGGATTTGAGCTTTATTGGTAAGGGGAAGAGCTAATAATTGATATTTTGCAAAAAAAAGATGAAATTAGTATTTAATAATTTTTATACATATGGCCCATCGGTATTTTATCATATAGCCTCAGTTAAAGCAGCTTTTTTAAAGATAAATTTGTAGTTATTATACACCTAAGTATGAAATCTAAACTAAAAAGAAAGGCATACTAATACATAATTTAAATGTTGAATTTCTCAGTATGCATATTTTCTGCAATAGAGATTCTAAAAAGATGAAGAATTGCAGAATTAGACAAATAATTAGCAGAAAAAAGAACTGATAATTAAAAATCGATGATACACGAATAAATTGAAAAGTTTATTTACATTAATGCTTCGTTAAAATGATACTATTAAGGCTATTGAAATTATTAATACCCTGGAGTTTAAATATTTTTTATCTAAATCAGATCATACCTTAATTGGCTAATCTTGAATATTTAGTCATAGGAAATGAAACATATAAATGAGTAAATTCAGTACAGTAGATGACGAGAAACTTGGCGGTCCAAAAAAGGTTAGGAATGTCGATAAACGAGTGAAAACTCAATTTCCTGTTCATTCAAATAAGTCTTTGAAAATATGGATATGGGTGTATTTTTTTCTTTGGATTTTTGAGGGTTCATTGCGTAAGTGGGTACTGCCGGGACTATCGCAGCCCTTGTTGTTGATTCGTGACCCCATTGTATTGTGGCTGATAATTATAGCATCCAGGCGAGGTTTATTAAAGTCTAATTTTTACCTAAACGGTATCGTTGTTCTCGGACTATTTAGTATTTTTACGGCTCTTTTTTTTGGGCATGGAAATTTTTTTGTAACAATATATGGAGCCCGGATACTTTTGCTTTACTTCCCTGTGATATTTGTAATCGGGGCTGTTTTTAATCAGGAAGACATTATTAAAATGGGCAAAATCGTGCTTTTAATTGCAATTCCAATGACTGTTTTAATTGGGCTGCAGTTTTACAGCCCACAATCGGCATGGGTAAATAGGGCGGTTGGTGGAGGTGATGAAGGAGCTGGTTTTAGCGGGGCCTTAGGCTTTTTTCGGCCACCGGGTACTTTTTCTTTTACAAATGGGAATACTTTG
>JANPIJ010000100.1:0-14455 GCA_031424955.1 Ferruginibacter sp.
CCATCATTGCAGGTAAAAAATAGTTTCCCGTTGTAAGCTATCATGCTGTAGATGGTTCCGTTTTGTGCTGCTGCCGGTCCTAATAATGCCGTGGTAGCCGCTGTTCCTTCTGTTACATATAATCTGAACTGGTTGGCATCATCTTTTGCAACAAAAAACAGCTTGGTGGCTGCGGCAGTAAAATTGTACGGATTTGAACTGCCAAAGCCGGTACTGATCTCTTTTACCAACTCCAGGGTTTGTGCATCTGCAACCATAAAAACCTGGGTGAATAACGAAATGATGATAAACAGATATTTACGCATTGAAGTTATTTTATCCCTAAAGGTATTGCAGGCAATGCCGCCTGGTAAGCATTTGCTTAAACGTCATCCGCATTTTATTATCTGGTGGCAATATGCTGATAAGTGGGACGCTGGTAAAGTACCGGATGCCCTTTGCCGGGGTCGTGTCCACACGATTCACTCTCCTGATCTTGCATCTTGCTGATCTCTTTAAAACGCTTCTTTCAGATCTTTTACAAAATCAAAAACAATTTCATTCATTTCCTACTGTGTAAGAATGGCTCATGAGGACACTGACGAATGCGGAGTACTTTATTCAGTCTCGGAGATTAGTAACAATTTGGCACCGGACGGGAGTCCGGCGCCTGGTGGTGGTTGCCAGCTCCGTATGGACGGCGAGTCCAAACAAATCCATCAAACACCTTATGATCTTCAATTGAGACATCGCCTGGGAAAATATAAAATAAACATTTACTCACAGCCATCGTTCATATCGCACCTGCCATGGTTTCGTGTCGAACGAATGAGAATTCCCAGGCGATATCTCCCTGTACTAAGATGAAGGCATAGGTATACATACGGGGACTCGCCGAAATAAGAAGCAATTATTATAGCGTGGTTGCCAGCTCCGTATGGACGACTAGTCCAAACAAATCCATCAAACACCTTATGATCTTCAATTGAGACATCGCCTGGGAAAATATAAAATAAACATTTACTCACAGCCATTGTTCATTTCGCACCCGCCATGGTTTCGTGTCGAACGAATGAGAATTCCCAGGCGATGTCTCCCTGTACTAACATGAGGCATAGATGCACATAAGGGGACTCGCCGCAATACGGAGCAATTATAAGGTGGTTGCCAGCTCCGTATGGACGGCGAGTCCGGGCAAATTCACCAGCACCTCATGATCTTTTACTGAGACATCGCCTGGTAAAATATAAAACATTTGCTCACAGTCATGGTTCGTGTTTCATCCAGCCATGGTTTCATGTCTAACGAACCATCTACGAACCATCCTCACAACCATCCTCCCCTCATTCCGGGTTAAGCCATGCTTACACAGGAAATCTTTTATTAAAATATTATTTCTTTGCGTAATTTGATTTGCCAAAATGAGGATGGTACAGAAAAACTTTCTCATTAAATACATGAAAAAGAAAACCCCTTAATTATTCACCATGGAAAGCGCATCAATTGCAGTAGAACCTGGCTTTAAGTTCCGCAAACTTAATCCCGACTTAACCTTATCAAATCCTGGCAATTATCTTCCGCTTTCAGAATTTGTTACAAGCCCCCGGTTAAGTTTTACAACCATGCCGGATGATAGCCCGGTATTAATTTCATATTTGCGCACTAAACTCTATGAGCTGGGGTATGCCACAGAAACCATCATTCATAATGTTGCCAGCTTCAGGGAGAATATTGAACGGATCCAAAAAATATTTAAGTCGGAGCGGGCTACGCGATATAAAAAGTACAGGGTGATATTGGATTTTACGGGAATTCAAAATTCAACTTTACCTGAAGTGGAAACTTTGCTTTCAGGCATTGAAGACTCTTTGGAATTCAGGGGGAAAAATGATTTTGGGGTGATCATGGTTGCATTGATCGGCTATGTGCCAAATTCTATTGCAAATTATTCACACGGATACTCATGGTTTGATACAACAGGTGAAGGTTACTGGCAATCTTTTTTACCCCTTAAGTTAAAAAGCAGTGGCGACCCGGTAAAGGATGTTCAGCAGGCACTTACAAAATTGAAAATATTCAAGGGTGTTGTGGATGGTATGTTTGGCAGGCAAACCGCAGATGCAGTGTTACAGTTCCAAACTGAATTTGAATTGCCGCTTACCGGTGAAGTGGATGAAGAAACCTATTACCAGCTAATGATGGCAGCCAATGCAGGGCTGGCTTCAAAACAAAAAACCAGGAGGGCCGGAAATAGTAAAAGTTCCTATGCGGAAGAAGCAGCCGAAATGGAGATTGAAATGGACGATACACAAGTGTCAGAGCCAAACTATTGGATCATAAAATTAACCCCAACTACCTGGAACGTTGACAAATTTCAACCCGGTACAAAGTGCTGGTTCAATTATTACAAAGAAAAACAAAAGCGGCCGGAATATGATTTGTTTCAAAAAGTAAAGCCGGGTGATTTGATGCTCGGTTATTCCCGGGGAAGGAATAATGGATTTATCGGAACATTTAAAGTGACCGGGGGTATTTATGACGATCCGCAAAAGGGCGAAATTATTTCATTTGATTTTGTAGACAAACTGGAAAGCCAGGTTGATATAGACCCTGGGAAATATGATTTTTACGGGGAACTTACCCGGAACGGTGCGAAAAGACTCTTTGAGACTAGTAAAGAAATTTTTGAAGAAATGCTTTCACCGGCACTGCCATCCGAGGCGGAAAAGCCACCAGTGGAAACCAGGACAACCCTCACCACGCTTCCATTCTTTTATACGGAGGGCAATCACGGCAATAAGGACCAGCTCGATTTTGAAAATGATATCGGGTCGCTGGCGGCGGTGATGGCACTGGCAAGTGTTAAGCCTCCCCTTGCCATTGGGCTGTTTGGTAAATGGGGATCGGGTAAAAGCTTTTTCATGGAGAAGTTGTATGAACGGGTGAATGATTGCGCCCAGTCGGGGAAACCGGAGTTTGTAAGAAATGTGGTTCAGGTAAAATTCAATTCATGGCATTATGCCGATACCAATTTATGGGCATGCATGGTCACAGAAATATTTGATTCGCTGAGCAAATATTCCACCAATAAAGAAGACCTGGATGAACTGAAGCGATTGCAAAGTACCCTCGCTTTCACCAGCAAGCAAAAGGAAGCAGCGGAACTACGAAAATCGGAGCTGGTACTGCGGGTGAGCGATATGGAACAGGAGAAGCAAACCAAGCATGAAAAACTGGAAGACATCACTGCATGGGATTTGCTCAAACTGGTGATCTCAGATAAAAAAGTGGCAGCCGATGGCAGGAAATTGAAAACCAAAAAAGTAGAGGAAATACTGGGTAATGCAAACGATATTAAAGCCAGTATGGACGACCTGGGTTCTATCTGGAACAAGCTGGCTGCTTCGTGGAGGATGTTGAAAAATATGCGGGGATGGAGATGGATGTATGCGATCGGCATAGCAATCATGGTAGGCATGGCGTCTCTTTTATTAACGGGTGTTTTAAAGGATCAGTATCAGCAATGGCTTGCCAGGATAGGTGCGCTTACTACAGCAGCCGTTACTTTTATCGGATACTTCATGCAGGTTTTTAAGCCGGTGCGGCAAAAATTTGAACAGGGGTATGATCGCCTGAAAAGCTTTCATGACACGCTGGAGAACCGGCCGGAGCAGGTGAGCCCGGCATTGATCGCCGGCCGGAATGAATTGGTTGATTTAAAAAATTCTATTGCATCTTTAAATGAAACCCAGCAGTCTACACAGCGTGAAATAAGTGAAATAGCAGATGGCAAGCGCCTCTTTGATTTTATTGAACAGCGGATGAGCGATGCAAATTATTCGCAGCAATTGGGTATGATGTCGTGGATCAGGCGTGATTTTAACCGGCTCGATGAACTGCTGCGACTGCAATACCAGCAGCAGGATCCTAAAAGCAGGGAAGTGTACAATCCTGAAAATGTAAAGCTAAAGATTGACCGGATCATCCTTTATATAGACGACCTGGATCGCTGCAATGAAGACATCGTGGTAAAAGTGCTGGAAGCCATTCATCTTTTACTGGCGTTTCCGTTGTTTGTAGTGGTGGTGGGTGTTGATCCCCGCTGGCTCAATAATGCCATCAACGAAAAATACAAATTACTCTTTGGCGCCCCCGATAATGCACCTGCACCGAAAAATGAAGCGGATGAAACCGCCCTTTCGGGATCGGCCACCTCGTATGATTATCTTGAAAAAATATTCCAGATACCTTTCTGCCTTAAACCCATTACCACAACCGGCAGGGAAAACCTGATAGGCTACCTGCTGAAAAATGAGATGGCAGAAATAAAAAAACAACCAGCTAACGTAGTAGCACAATCAACGCTGCCGGCAGATACTAACGGGGAGAATAGCACAACAGCCGGACAACCAGGCGAACCAATAGATACCCCTACGCCTATACCTGCTGCAGAACCAGGGGCTGAAAAGATTTCAGTCGCCGCTGCTACCCCGAAGGAACCAACACCATCCCCGCAGGAAACTGCTTCGGAACACCAAAAGGAGGAAGCAAAAAAGGAAATACAGATAACGGAGATTACCCAAAAACTTACGTTTACGGATGACGAGTTGAAATATATGAAAAAATTATCCCCTGTTTTTGGCTCCTCTCCCCGCACCATCAACCGCTTCATCAACATTTACCGGATCATTAAATCACATAAGAGCCTCAAAGTATCAGCAGAATATGACCGGAACGATTATGGTCCCATCCTAATTTTGCTCAGCATTGTCATTGGATTTTCTTCGGTTGCCCAGCCATTTATCGAAAAACTAACCAGTGCAAACAGCGACCAAACCTTCAAAATCTTCCTGGACACAAATGACATTGACAGCGAAATAAAAAAGGCATTGATAAAATATGCGGATGCAGACCTGCTGCAAATCACTAATAAAATTTACCAGGACAATGTAGAGCTGATCTCGCGGTTTTCATTTCGTACGCTGATAGATTGATGATAACCGGGGCGGGTGATGACTGTCCTATACATGCCCAGGAATCCTTTCCTGTGCACCCTCCGCCATGGTTCGTGTCTCACGAACCATGATTCGATTCCCAGCAATGTCTCTCCGCCTGGCTTTGTGGGTGGAGAGGACGTTGCGACAAATTTGCTGGTTCTCCCCGCCATGGTTCCTTTCTAATCAGGCGCAGGAATCCTTCCTGTGCCCCTCGTCACTAATCTATAAAATTGCAGACAACTCAGAAATGTCAAACAGGCGTACAAATCCCTCATAGGGATTGCAGCTGATATCTATCGGCTCATTACCATTGGTTTTTTAATTTAACAATGGAACAGGGTTCACGTAAATTTCTTTTCTATTTGGTTTCGGGATTAGTAACGAGTTGACACCGGACGGGAGTCCGGCGCCTTGTGGTAATCAGGTACATTTTTATACTCTCTTTGCAGGTAATAAAGTCTTAAATAATTTTACAACAAACCTAACAATATCAACTATCAGAATCATTTCACCACCGAAAAGGTTGTTTTCAATAAGTCAGTCAAATTGCCACCTACCATCACTTCAAAATCGCCGGGCTCAACTACTCTTTTCATCTCCCGATTCCATATCGATAATTCATTGACAGTTAATGTAAATTCAATTCTTTTTGTTTCACCTTTTTTAATAAATACTCTTTTAAAACCTTTTAAAGTTTTAAATGGAGTTGTTACACTACTGTAAACATCGTTGATGTATAATTGAACTACTTCATCACCGTCATAATTCCCGGTGTTTTTAACATCAATGCTAACTTTTATTTTACCAGCCGCTTTTATTTTTTTTGTATTTAAATTCAGATTCGCATATTCGAAAGTGGTATAACTTAGGCCATGACCAAAGCTGTATAACGGATTTTCACTTTCTTCTACATAGCGGTGAATGGCTGAAGGTTTTTGGTTGTAATAAATAGGCAATTGCCCCACCGATTTCGGAAAAGTAATGGGTAGTTTTCCGCCCGGATTATAATCGCCAAACAATACATCGGCAACTGCTCGTCCTCCCGCTTCTCCGGGAAACCATCCTTCAACAATGGCAGGTATATTATCATTGATCCAGTTTACTGAAAGCGGGCGACCATTTAACAACACACAAACAACCGGAGTACCTGTTTTTTGAATCGCTTCAATTAATTCCTGTTGCATGCCATGCAGGTTCAAAGTAGCAACATCCCTGTTTTCTTCTACCAATTCATTTGATTCTCCTACAACAACAATTGCAACATCGGCTTTTTTAGCAATATCTATGGCTGGCTGAAAATTTACTTTCTCTAAATTCCAACGCAAATGCGCCCTTGCTCCCCAGCCTCCTTCCCACATTTCGATGCGGACTTTGTATTTTTTACCAGCTTCAATATTTTTTGGTGTCGTTACAATATTTGTTCCTCCCTGTGTCCAGTGGTCAATTACCAATTTATCATCTATCCACATGCGGATGCCATCATCAGAACTTAACCCTAACCAACCATCAAACGAAACATCTGCTTTAATATAACCTGTCCAACGAATAGAAAATTCATCATCACCAACGCCCTCTCCGGGAGACCAGGGCCAATCAAAATCTAATTGATTATCGACACGTGTTAATGCAGGCGTTCCTTCTACATTTCTGTTGTTGAAATATTCACCTTGCAAACCATTTGTAGATTCATCCGGTACCAGTAAATATTTAGAGGGTATGATTTGTCCTTTTACAATGAGTGGCACTCCTTCTTCATAAAGCACAGTTGTTTTAGCACCAGCAACTTGCTTAACCCCTTCTAATACGGTCGTTCCTACTTTATTTCTAACGGAGTACCCTCCTAACCTCGAGGCATCAGCATTGGGTCCAATAACCGCAATGGTTTTTATATTTTTATTGAGGGGTAATAAATTAGCCTGATTTTTTAATAAAACAATTGATTTGTGTCCTGCCTCTAGTGCCAACTCCTGGTTTTCTTTAGAATGAAACCGGAGTTCAATCAAACTTTTATCTGTGTAGGGGTTTTCAAACAATCCTAATAAAAACTTAAGTCGTAAAACGCCACCCGCAGCACGGTCTATTTGCGCCATCGTTAACTTTTTTTCATTGACCAATTCAATGATGGTTTCCTGCCAAACCTCGTTGGTAAAATCATAAAACTGCATATCAACGCCTGCGGCAATAGCTGTTTGGATGCTTTCTTTTGGAGAAGCTGTTACAAAATGGTTTGTCTGAAGGTATTTAATAGCACCTAAATCTGATACTACGATTCCCTTAAATCCCCATTCTTTTCTTAACACATCTGTCAACAACCAATGATTGGCAGCACAAGGAATTCCGTCTAATTCTGAGTAGGCACACATGGTTCCCAAAGCGCCCCCTTTTTTAAATGCATTTTCAAATGAAGGCAGAAAATCCTGGCGGGCAGTACGCTCGCCAACCAAAACAGGAGAAGAATTTGCTCCGCCTTGCGGAATACCGTGAACTGCAAAATGTTTTGGTTCCGCAATTATTGAACGATCAGATTTTAAATCATCGCCCTGCATTCCTTTTATCATGGCCACACCCATCTCACTGGTTAAATAAACATCTTCACCAAATGTTTCGGCAACTCTTCCCCAGCGTGGTTCAAGACCCATATCCAAATTAGGACCTAACCCAAAATGAACACCATGTGCCCTTGCTTCCGTACCGATAACAGCACCCACTTTTTTCATCAAAGCAGTATCCCAGGTGGAACCTAAACCAATACTCATAGGAAAGGCTGTACTCCCGTCATCATAATAACCATGAAGCATTTCGCACATAATCAAAGCAGGAATTCCCCATCTGTTATGATCGATTACTTCTTTTTGAAGTTCGTTAATCATTTTAGCAGAACGGGGATAGATGTCATGGATTGCACCGACGCCCAGCTTTCCAATTTTAGCTGCAGCTTTTGTTCTGGAAAAATCTTCTTTCTCTTTAAAAAATTCGCTTTTATACATGTCCATCTGACGTGCTTTTTCCTCCAATGTCATTCGGCTTAATAAGTCTTTTACTCTTGCTTCCACCGGTAGTTTAAGATTTTGATAGGGATATTTTTTTTGTGCAAAGCCGTTGTTTAAAATGCCGAGACAGAGTACTAAAGCAAGCGTTATTTTTTTCATTTGTAGTGGTTGTATAATTAAAATTCTTTGTGATTTTCCATTCAAAATATCAACAGGGAAATAAAATAAGGATCGTGTTTTTGTTATCAAATTTAATGGCTTTGATATTACCATTTTATTAAACACCGTTTTAGTAACGATATTATTGTTTTTCCGGGGGAGGATTGTCTCTGTTTTAAAAGTAAACAAGTGTGTCCACTTTTAATGGCCGAAGTTTTGGCAGGCCTAAAAGCAGGAATATATGGCGGGTGCAAATTATTTGTGGCTCTTTCAGCGTCGGGGTTTCACGGTTATGGCTTTACGGTGGTGGGTGGCAACGGGCCCACGGTTCATTTTAATTTCTTCCTTTTCACCTTTGGAGATTAGTAACGATCTGACACCGGACAGGAGTCCGGCGCCTGACTGGAGAAGTGGTCGCAAAAATATTGTTGGTGATTCTCATGCCTCGGGGGTCACGGAACTTATTTCGGGAATTGTAGTGAATGCGGTGAAGCCCAGCCCTGGTGAAGGATAAATCAGGGGAGTATTGTTTGCTGTAAATAAAAAACGGTATCGATAAAAAAAAGGGTATGGTGGCTGGTAAGTACATTTTCATCATGTAAATCTTCCAGGATAATACCATAGCCAGGATGGTAATAATCGTTATTTCTTTTCCATATGAAGCCATTATTCTGCAAAAACAACCTCACATGTTCAAGATTAGTGTTTGCATCAAATTCTATGAAAGGTTGTTGAACGACTGCATAAACCACATCACCTTTTTTGGCAAAACCGGTAAGTGTATACAAAGTGCCTGGGAAGAAATAATTATGTAATTGCAGATTTAGAAAGTAATCGGACCAGGAGGTGTAAAATATGGTATCATTCAGTTTGAAAACATTCCTGCCATCACTGCACAAGTAAACGCGCTGTTCTGCACCCTCCGCTAAAAATGCAGTTTCATCAATTTCATATTTCCACAATTGTTCCGTGTCTGCAAATGCAGTCAGGATTTTTTCTTCCTGTAGCTTTGTGAGGCTGTTTTTTTCAAAAGCGCTACCTGGCTTTTTGCCTGTGCTAAGCTTTTGGGCGACTGTTTGGATAAGATTTGCTGGTTCCTGGTTGCCAATTCCTGAAAGGATATTTTGTAATTCATGATTATGCATGTTTTTACTACCGACATATTTAGAATATAGTAAAGTTGCAATCTTTTTAGCATTAAATAAAATGAGATTCCGTTTGTTTCTGCCACGAAAACTTTCCTGGTAACGGTTTCACCCCGCAGACAGGCGCAGAAATCCTTTCGGGTGCCCCGTCGTTACTATTCTATAAAAATTCAGGCAACGCAGAAATGCTAAACAGGGCTACCAATCGCTCATTGAGAACGCAGCCGGATCTATCTGACCTGTACATTGGTTTTTCAAATAAAATGGGCCCACGGTTCATTTTAATTTCTTCCTTTTCACCTTTGAAGATTAATAACTATCTGACACCGGACAGGAGTCCGGCGCCTGTTAGTAAACAATGGGCCAAAGGTTCATTATAATTTCTTCACCATCCATCTTTGAAGATTAGTAACGATTTGACACCGGAAAGGAGTCCGGCACCTGGGTGGATTATGTGCAATTACCTGGCCGTTTGCAAAAAGTCCAACGGACTTAAATTTGAATAGCCCCGGGCGCAACCCGGGGACCTGGAATAAAAGGCGATCAACCCGGTAAGGGTTGAATAATTTCCACTCCTTCATTCCACCCCTTCAGGGTTTTAGATAACTTTCCCTTAACCCCGGGTTGCACCCGGGGCTACTCATATTGTACCCCTGCCGGGGTATTTCGTTTTACATGCCGATAAAAAAAGCGGGGTCTGTTCAAATGAACATGGGACCCCAGCCGTGGTTCGTCACACGAACCACTCTCTAATGTTTAAAACTCTTCCCCACAAGCATTTTATAAAATCAAAAATCTCCGCATTCATTTCGTGTGTCCGAACTATAATATAGTCGAAGAGTGGTTCGTGAGGACACGAATCACGGCGTAGGGAGTGGTCGTGAGTTGGACACGAACCACGGCCCAGGAAGAATGGCTATAAAATATTGCCGGCACCTTTCAAAGAAAATTGATAATCGCCGGTTAATCCCTATCTTGATGCCCGGTTTATCTTTTACCCTTCTAAAAACAACACCATGAAAACTACCCGAATCACTCTTATCGCTGCCGTTATCATACTGGCAGCCACTTCCTGCCAAAAAAGTTATACCGGTCAAACAGACCCGTCCACAAAAATCAAAACCTATATTGAAGACGCCTCCAAAACGCCCTACAATAGTATCGACACCTTTAATATTGCCTACGATGCCAGCGACAGAATCATCAGCATTGTTTCCACTTCCGGTAGTGGCGGATTCTATTACAGTTATACTCCAACATCCTACACCCTGGATATTAAACAGGGCACCCACCTGGACATCCGGGAGATATCCTTTATTAACAGCAACCAACTGGTGGATAGCACTTTCCAGTACAATGACACCAACGATTCCAGCACCAGCAAACTGGTATATAATGCAGGCAAGCAGTTGATTCAACAGATATACTACGACTATATAACGGCAGGCGGTGCCAAACTAAGCAGCAAAGAAACCTACACATACGATGCTTCGGGCAATGTTATTACGCAAACGGATACCAATGCATCAGGTGCTGTTACGGAAACCAAAACTTTCACCTACAGCAGTTTCACTGCAGGCATCAGTTTATTCATGTTATACCGGCCCGCGATGGCTAAAAATTTGCCTCTGACCATTACCACCAAATCCCCTGGCGGTAATATTACTTCAACCGAAACCAGGGCCTACACTTTTGACAGCAACAACCGCATGGTCACCCAAACAGATTCAGACAATTTTGGAAATATGGTAGTTAAAACATTTTTGTATTACTAGGGGGAATGGCTTTACCGCCGGGGTTCCCGTATTCAAGAAACGTTTATCACTGTGGCCGCCAACCATTGCATGCCGTATCGGCTGCGTTATAAATAGTGAACCCAATGTTGGCGGTTCGTGCTTGTCAGGCAGGTTGTTTCTTGTCTGCTCTAAGTCGTAATGAACGTTCTTTACGCTTTGCGTTTTTAGCTTTGATGTTCTGTATAATTTTTCTAAAATCAATAAGCTCTTGTTCAGTCCACGGCTCAGACTTTGTCGATAAGTCAACGTTCTTTGGTTCTTTAATGATTCCCATATTTTTAGCTTTTAAAATATCGTGAAATAAGTCTTAATGCCGCACTTGGTTCGATAAACATTCGTAGTCCCCGAAAATGTGTAGCATAAAGTGATTCCTGGTAATGTTTGATAAGTGCCGATTTAGCGTCAAACGCAAGGAAGCCTTCAAAACCTTTATCAACCGAAACCTTGCAAACATAGGCAACAAGATTTGCTGGCACACCAAAATATACCTTACTTTTTCCTTTGTTGAATTTCGCACTCTCAACCAGGTGCATAAAAACATGGTCTTGCTTGTCTTCGATGCTTACAAGTCCCTGAATTATGGTCGGATTGTTAACCGTCGTCAACTTATAAACTTCTTTAGTGTTGTCTTTAAGTTCTTTAAGCCAATCAAATTGCCAATCTGTTTTCTTTATTTGTTTGGCATCGGCATTTGTCAACCTGACTATTTCTGTATCAAAAACCTCCGCCGTCAACGTATTTTCAATAGAATTTGTCAGCTTGTCGACGATAAAATCAAGTCCAATATTTTGTTTCTTTTTCACTTAACGAATTTACGAAAAAATAAGGCTCTTGTCAAATGTCGCTTGAAGGATGTTCGTGCATGACCGTCCCAGCCGTAGTTTCACCTCACGAACCACTCTCCGATGTTTAAAACTCCGCCATGGTTCGTGTCTCACTCCGCCATGGTTCGTGTCCTCCGCCATGGTTCGTGTCCCACGAACCATCACACTCCGCCGTGGTTTCACCCCACGAACCACAGCAGGGGACTCCGGCGCCTGTGAAGATAAAAAACTGCTGTAACCGAAGGGATCAGATTTATTCTCCGCCATGGTTCCTATTCTCACGAACCATGCACCCGCATACTGAGCGCTATGACCATCTTCTTTCGCTTGTTAATAATTCATCACGGGGATAGTATGTCTCCGGGATTATTTTTAAGTAATTTTATAGGATTTGCAAGAAAGAGAAATCCCTGTTTCCATCGATGGTTCGTGGGGACACGAAACACGGTGAAGGTGGAAATATATTTGTGGTAAACCCATCGCCATATACCATGCTGCGAGATACATCGCACGTAGCCCTTCTTCGAAGATTAAGTTGCAAACTTTTAAGCGGTAGCAGTGTTATCAATATAAGCTTTTTATAAAACTATTTATGACATACCTGCTTCTAATGAGTGCACTTATTTTCCAAACAACCATTCAGCCTGGAGACAACGAACGTACGGTATTGATATTTGGCAACAACCAACCCTTGCTCCAGCAGCAATTGCAGGCTTTGCAAAAAGATAGCAGCGGGTTAGCAGAACGGGATGTGATCATCCAACTGGTTAAGCCCGGCGACCAATTGTATCAACAACACCGGGTAGATACAGCGGTACCGTTCATTGTAATACTAACCGGTAAAGACGGGGGCGAAAAATATCGCTCTGCCACTATCCTTACTACCGGTAAGTTATTTGCCATGATAGATGCCATGCCGATGCGGCGGGCAGAAATAAAGCGCTCCAAAAATAAACAGTGATGGAAAGAAAATGCTGAAGGTATCGGTGTATTTTAAGGGAATGCAGGTTTATTGGTAATCTCCTTATGGCGCAAGTGTGCGCTTGTGCATTACCAAAATCTTTTCATGCCCCTTTGGTCGCATGCTCCGGCACCAGGTAAACCTGGTTAAAGGACCTTTCGCAACAGCCCCCTGCGTAAGGTTTGCAAACATTTATCTTTAGAAGTTGTTGTTAGCGCATTAGAAAGTTGGCGTGCTGTATACTGTATCAATTCTTTAAACAATGATGACCACTATTTTTTCAACAATATACTTTTGGATGATGACTACGATGATGCTATTTGATTTTACAAAAGACGCAGGCATGCAAAACTGGCATGTAGTGGATGATTCGGTAATGGGTGGCGTATCCAAAGGAAAGATGGGTGTGGATGATGAAGGACATGGCATCTTCCGGGGGCATGTGTCGCTGGACAATAACGGTGGTTTTTCTTCTATAAAGTACCAGGCAGGCAACACAAGCTTACATGGTTACAGCAAATTTGTAATTGCACTAAAGGGCGATGGCAAAACTTACCAGTTTAGGGTGAAGGAGAAAAGCAGCCAGTATTACTCCTACACATTCAGTTTTAATACAACAAACCAATGGCAAACCATTGAGATCCCTTTCAACAGTATGGCACCAGCCTTCAGGGGGCGGACACTCGACATGGGCAACTTCCCTGGAGATTTCCTCGAAGAAATCGGCTTCCTGGTCGGCAATAAAAAGGAAGAGGATTTTAAACTGGCGATTGATTATATCAGTGTGCAATAAATATCACGTTTGTACCTGCAATCGCAGGAGTTGCCGGCTCCGTTCTTGTTCTCCGCCATGATTCCTGTATTCATGACACATTCACCCGCTTACTGAGCGCTATGGCGTCTTCTACCGGTTTTAATAATTCAATACAGGGATACTATGTAGCCCAGTACTATTTCCAGGGAATTTTATTGGGTTGATAAGCAATAGAAATCAATATTGGCATCGGTGATTCATGCCCAAGAACTCCACCATGGTTCGTGTCCTCCGCCATGGTTTCACTCATGAACCATCACACTCCGCCGTGGTTTCACCTCACGAACCACAGCGGAGGACTCCGGCGCCTGTGAAGATAAAAAGCTGCTGTAATCAAAAGGAGCAGATTTATTCTCCACCATGGTTCGTGTCTCCGCCATGGTTTCACTCACGAACCATCACACGCCGCCGTGGTTTCACCCCACGAACCACAGCAGAGGAGTCCGGCGCCTGTGAAGATAAAAAACTACTGTAACCGAAGGGATCAGATTTATTCTATATTGTACCCTCAAATTGTTTTCAAGCACCTAAAAAGAGTTAAAAATTTATGAGAACAAAAGCCAACATGCTGTCAGTAGTAACCACCCTGGTGTTGATGTTAACATTCGCTTTTCCGCCGCTTTGCCAAAATTTATACGGTCAGCAAAAGAAATCCCCACCCATCACAAAGCGGTTTTTGTATGTAGCTGTTCCAGGCATACGCGACTACCTGGGATATGGCGGACACGGCATCCTGGTTTTTGATATCAACCACCACCACCGCTTTGTAAAGCGGATAAAAACACAGGGG
>JANPIJ010000101.1:0-5366 GCA_031424955.1 Ferruginibacter sp.
TACATGCATTACTGTAATCCTTTGTGGGACTGTGTTTTATTTACTGACGTAATCGCTGCGGCAAAGTGCCTGCCCATGTGGTTCGTTCGCTTTTCTATGCTTCAATCATTTTCTTTTTCATATCGTCTGTAATGTTTGTTCAAATTGTCCCGTCAGTCATCAACGGTTTATAATTTTATTTTAATTCTATTACAACAAGAATTTGTAAATCCCCATCTGAATATAATCACTCATTTGGTTTTGGTCAATCACGAAAGTTTTGTTTTTCGTCCTGATAAACTTCGGTTGCTATTCTACAGATTATGTAAATCAATAATTATTCCTGCATCCCGGTTTTAAAACCTCGGGCATTCCAACCTCCGCTGTTCCTTTGCCGATCCTTTGTCTTTTGGATAATGCGCCTGACGGTCGTACTTTTTTCCGGGGCGAACGGTAAACGCAAGGTAAAGCCCCCCGGTCTGTATCTTATTTTTTGAGAAAAGATTAGCCAGGTTATGCGTACCGAATAATACCGGCCCGGCTTTAACAGCCCCTCCTACCCAAAGTTGCTTTTTTGTGTTATACAGAACAGGCAAATAAACACCCATGGATTTTAATTCCCACCTGGGTGTAATAGCGAGCAGGTTCATATCACGTATGATCAACGAATTTTTGGCAATTATTGGCAGAACGGGTATTGTCAATTCCCCATTGATAAAAATATTATGAATAATATGCTGATCAACATTAATCACCACCCTTGCGGGCTGATAAATTAAAAAGGTGCCACCCGGTGTTGTAATTGAACGGGCTATGGTTGCAAGGCTATCATTAAATTCGTCGAAACTGTTTACTGCCGAAATTTTATCCCGGATCAGGGTATCGGTAATACCCGCCTTACCCGCAATCGCCGACCGGCTCCTGCTGCCATACCGGTATTTATTCCTTCCAACATCCATGAGGGATATACCGATCTTTGTTTTGTACGCATAATCACCACCTTCTTCCTTGTCTTCATCTGCCAGCAAAATATATTCTAACCCGAAATCGGCACCCAAACCGGTAAATGTGTTACGTAAAAGATTCTTCCTGTTTACCGCAGCAGTATTGTTGGAATCGATGAGGTCAAAATTGGATGAATAACCATACTGCAGGTATCCGCCGGTAAGCGAATAGGCGGTGGTATTACCTGCTAACCTGGGTACATAATTAAGTGCCTGGGCGTTGCCAAATCCACCCGCCAGTGCACGATTCACTTTTATGGTAAGCCCTGCGTTCAGTATCCTGTCGCCATCATCAATGATCGTTTGCGCATAGCTGGCATATAGTTCCGCCCAGGTGCTTGCTTTGGCATTTCCTGATAAGGGCTGGTTGCCGGTATTGATCTTCATAAAATCACGAACCTCAAAAATGGTATCCTGCCAATTGGAAGCACTGCTGGCGGCATCCATATAATTTCGAATGTTGGCTCCAAATGCAATGGCCGCTTTTGAATTCAGGCTGATCCTTGTATTCAGCAGGCGAATATCCTGGTTGGCAAATGCAAAACGCTGCTTTTGCCCGTTCTGCAGGGATGCTTCTGCATTGGCAGCAGATGACAGCAAGCCGAACTTTTCAATTTTGAAAGCATTGGTGCTATGTTTTAACTGGATGGAGAATGGAGTGATATCCCATGCATAAGGAACATGAACGATCGAAGCCGGGTTATTGCCAACAGCCAGGCTCCCGGCATAGGATGAGCCATTAATCGCCTGGTAATTTTGACCTACAAGAAAATTAAACATGAATAATAATGGAACCAGGAGGTGATGCTTACAAACATACATATTACAAGCTTTCTGTCATTTATCGTTGTACTTTAAAAAATGAAAATACGATTTTATACAGGATGCTGAATGATTGATTCCAAACTTCAAAAAAATTAGCCTATTACGGCGTAGTTGCCCCAGCTTTTGTTTTTGGGTTTGATTTGCAAACGGCTGCATGCCCATATTACCACAGCGTTACAAGGGAGCAAAGAGAATACAGTAAATAATTACGATTTGTTGAAGTTACCCGAGGAACTTCGTTGGCAGTGCATTGAATGCAAATTTTCATTCTCCTACCCGTTTATACCGGCTAATAAAAGGTCAGCAATGGTATGCCGTTGAACCGGGCGTGGCAACGATGATGCTATGAAATGCAACTGCCTGTTACCAAAAAATAACATCCATCGTTTTGAGGAGGCGAACTTTATTGGAACGGCCCTTGAAAAATCGGCTGTTTCGGCGCTTTTATCAGGCATATTTGCTTACTTTTGCCCTCCCGTTCAAAAAACCGGGGATTATATTATGTCATTTAACATTATTAAACAACTAAACGCAGATGCACAGGAAGGATCAGCTACCAACGATGGTGCTGAAACTGCTGCGACAACAAATGTGCCTGCGGAACGTTCCGATTCAATCGGAATGGAAGCTCCTGCTGCTGAGGCGGTGGAAGTTGCAGCTCCCGTAGCTGTAGAAGAAGTAGCGGTGGATGAAGTAGCGGCTCCTGTAGCTGCGGCTCCGGAAGTGACTGAGCCGGTTGCCATTGTACCACCCGTTGAAGAAAGAGTAGTTACTGCTCACGATGACTTCGACTGGAGTGTTGACAAACGCAATGTTTCAAGTTATTCAAAAGAAGAGAAAGCCAAGTACGACACTGTGTACGACAACACGTTCAAACAGATCAACGATGGCGAAATGATCCAGGCTACTATTGAAGCGATCACTAAAACAGATGCGGTGGTTAATATCGGATTTAAAAGTGACGGTTTAATATCACTGAACGAGTTCAGGGATATTGTAGGCGGATTGAAAGTAGGCGATGTGATTGAAGTAATGGTTGTGGAAAAAGAAGACAGGGACGGTAACCTGCACCTTAGCCGCAAACAGGCACGTACCAGCAGGGCGTGGGAAAGAATTGTGGAATTGCACAAAACCGGCGAAATTGTTACGGGTATTGTTACCAGCAAAACAAAAGGCGGCTTAATTGTGGATGTATTTGGTATGGAAACATTCTTACCAGGTAGCCAGATTGATGTGAAACCAGTTACTGATTACGATCAGTTTGTTGGTAAGACAATGGAATTTAAAGTGGTTAAAATCAACGAAACCATTAAGAATGCGGTTGTATCTCACAAAGCCCTTATTGAAAGCGATATCGAAGCACAACGTGCTGAAATTATCGGTAAACTGGAAAAAGGACAGGTGTTGGAAGGTACTATTAAAAACATTACCGACTTCGGTGCGTTTCTTGATTTGGGCGGCTTAGACGGCTTGTTATACATCACCGATATTTCATGGGGTCGTATCAACCATCCAACAGAAGTGTTGAAGATGGATCAGAAACTGAACGTTGTGGTATTGGATTTTGATGATGATAAAAAACGTATCAGCCTTGGCTTGAAACAATTGACTCCGCATCCATGGGATACCCTGAGCGAAAATATTAAAGAAGGTGAAGTTGTGAAAGGTAAAGTAGTAAACATTGAAGACTACGGTGCTTTCCTTGAAATTATGCCAGGTGTGGAAGGTTTGGTACACGTAAGTGAAATTACATGGGCCAACACTCCTATCAATGCAAAAGAGTTCTTTAAACTGAACGATGAGTACGAAGCTAAAATTGTAACACTGGATAAAGACACCCGTAAGATGAGCTTGTCCATTAAGCAAATGGCGAACGACCCATGGAGCGAAATTGATGTGAAGTTCCCTGAACATAGCAGGCACACAGGTACCGTTAAAAACATTACACCCTACGGCGTATTTGTTGAACTGGCTACCGGTATTGGTGGAATGATCCATATCAGCGACTTAAGTTGGTTAAAGCGTTTCAACAACCCGAACGAATACACTAAAGTGGGCGAATCAATTGACGTGATCATTATGAACATTGATAAAGATGGCCGCAAATTGCAGTTAGGGCACAAACAAATTGAAGAAGATCCATGGAATTCACTGGAAAGCACTTTCCCTGTTGGAAGTGTGCATGAAGGTACCGTAACCAAAAAAGATGATAAGGGTGCGGTAGTACAATTACCTTACGGATTGGAAGGATTTGCGCCTAACCGTCACCTGTTGAAGGAAGATGGCAAAAGCATTGGTGCAGATGAGATCGCCCAGTTTATGGTGATTGAATTTGACCGCAATGACAAGCGCATTGTGCTTAGCCACACCCGTTTATGGGAGCAGGCAATAGAAGAAGAGAAACAAGTGGTAATGAAAGAGAAAAGAGCAGATGCTGAAGTAACCAAAAAGGCGGTGAAAAATCTACAAACAAAAGTAGAGAAGTCAACCCTTGGCGACCTTGGCGTACTGGCCGGACTGAAAGCTAAAATGGACAGTGCTGCTGCTGATGCGGCCGCTGCCGACGAAGCGAAAGAAGAGCCAAAAGCAGAATAATCTTTTACAGATAATTAAAAGATCCCACGCGAAAGCAGTGGGATTTTTTTTGCCCCTCCATAGGCGGCTTTAATTTCAGAACTCCTGACCTGTGCTTAAAGTTGGGGTATTAAGGTAAACCTTTTCGCAAACTAAAAATGCCTTGTTTTAGCCTGAAAGGCTTGAATTTGAATAGCCGTGGGTGCAACCCATGGTAATAATTTAAGGAGTTCGAATAACAACCCTAAAAGGGCTGAACAGTTTTGAATGCTATTAAATTCAACCCCTGTCAGGGTTGGGCCAAATTATAGCATTTCCTTTCCACGGGTTTTCACCCCCGGCTATT
This sequence comes from Ferruginibacter sp., assembly GCA_031424955.1. Taxonomy (GTDB): domain Bacteria; phylum Bacteroidota; class Bacteroidia; order Chitinophagales; family Chitinophagaceae; genus Ferruginibacter. Next base: position 4,729 of record JANPIJ010000101.1, read on the forward strand.
CACATTGAACCCCATTGGGGTTATCACTAAAAACAATATTACCAATGATTTTATTTTGCGAGCAAGTAAGGAGTTTTTAGTTTATGGAGCGATTGAAATGGCGGAAGTAAACCTGTTGCACCAAACTCCAGGTAGGTTCGCATAAGTGATGCATTTATAGAAAGGTTTTAGTTAACAGCGCCAACAAAAGTTTCTATTTTTATTGGCGAAATAATAATTTATATTATATTACAACAAAATACATTATTATGACAGCACCCACCATCAAAAGACCTTTAACCACAGTATTGATCGGAATGGCAGTATTATTTTCTGCATCCCTTTACAGTTGCAACGACTCTGAGCCAAAAGATGAACCAACTGAAACAGTAGTGCCTGTTGCAACAGACAGTATGAAAATGAGTACCGACAGTATGCACATGCATGGAGACGACACCTCAGGTAAAGGTAGCCAACCAACTCCGCCCCGTAACTAACAGCCGTTTTTAATTCGTTTAAATATCAATGGAGGATAATTATTTATTAATTTCTTCTTCATTGATATTTTTATTTTCTACTGGTTCCACCACTGGTTGTGAAGGTAGCGGCATTACTGGTTACGGCTCTGGCTTATAATTTATCAGGTAGTTTAACTGGGT
>JANPIJ010000102.1:0-7516 GCA_031424955.1 Ferruginibacter sp.
TACCAGTGCTGTTAATTTTTCTTCAACGGAGAAATCTTTTACTGCGGCCATATATTTGTTTGAAATTTATTGTTTATTTTTTATTTTTTTGGTTACCGGCATCCGATCTCTGATCTACATCGTTGTGTCATGACAATCCCGGCTTTTCGGGACTCACTTGTGATAAGTACCATTTTTGAGCCAACTAAATCTGCTATTCTTTAGCTGCCTTATGTCCTTTTATGGGTTTAAGGCTCCTATAAAATAGTTGACTGGATTGGTTTTTACATCGGTTTTTTGGACGGCAAAGGTAGGGAATTTTTCCCTCAAAATATCAAATAACAGGTCAATCGTAAACTGTTCGCTTTCATAATGTCCAATATCGGCAATCAGCAGTTTACTATTGGCATCAAAAAACTCGTGGTACTTCACATCACCTGTTACAAATACATCAGCCCCCGAAGCAACAGCAGCGCCAGTTAAAAAACTACCGGCCCCGCCACATAGCGCCACTTTCCGAACCATTTTGCCCGTTAAGTGAGTATGCCTGATTACTTCCAGATGGAAAATTGCTGATAAGGACTGTAAAAATTCAGTTTCAGTAACCGGAATTTCCAGTTCCCCTACCATCCCGCTGCCAATTCCCTGGTGAAGATTATCCAATGTACTGATGTCATAAGCTACTTCTTCGTATGGATGTGCTTTTACAAGTGCATTATAAATATTCCGCTCCTGCCAGGAAGGAAAAACCAGTTCAATCCTTATTTCATTTTCCGTATGTCTTATGCCGGGTGTGCCCACAAAAGGATTTGTGCCCACTCCTCCCCTGAAGGTACCTTCTCCGGCAGTATTAAAACTGCATTCGCTATAATTGCCAATATGCCCTCCCCCCGCTTCAAAAATAGCTGACCTTACCTGTTCCGCCTGTTGCGTTGGTACGTAGGTCACCAGTTTTTTAACCACACTTTTCTTAGGTTGCAGTATTTGGCGGTTGATTAGCCCAATCAAATCAGCCATTTTTCCATTTACTCCACTCATTACATTATCAAGGTTAGTATGAATGGCGTAAATGGCGATATCATTTTTAATAGCCCTGATTACAGCTTTCTCCACATAATTTTTGCCGTTAATTTTTTTTAAGCCGCCAAAAATGATTGGATGATGGGCTACAATGAGGTTACACTTTTTTTCAATTGCTTGCTGCACCACTTCCTCCGTTGCATCCAGGGAAGTAATAATGCCGGTACAAGCCCATCCTCTCCTCCCTGTAATCAAACCCGCATTGTCGTAATTTTCCTGTAAACTTGCCGGAGCAATCGTTTCCAGGAAATGGGTAATATCTTTTATTTTCATTTGTAAAAAATTAATAAGATGAGTTCAGCAGCATTGTATACTGAGTATAAAACAAAGATGCAAAAAATAGCCGATGTAAAATACGCATCAGCCGTTTTGCAATGGGACCAGGAAACCTACCTGCCCGCAAAAGGGAATGATTGCAGGGGAAGACAAATGGCGACGCTGAATGAAATTGCCCATCAGCAATTTACAGAAGAGAAAACCGGCAGTTTATTGTTAGAATTAAATGCCAAAGATGATTTATCGGCAAGCGACAAAAGAAATGTACAACTAAGCCTGGAAGATTACAACCGAAATAAAAAGCTGTGCAGTGAATTTGTAAGGCGAATGAGCGAAACGGTGAACAAATCCTATCATGCATGGGCAAAGGCCCGTACTGAAAATTCATTTGCCACTTTTCAACAACCATTGAACGAACTGATTGAATTAAAAAAGCAGGAAGCGGAGATGCTTGGCTACGGGCAACATCCATACAATGCCTTAATGAATGATTACGATAAAGGATTGACTATTGCCATAGTTGACGAGGTATTCAAAGATTTAAAACCACAACTCTCCAATTTACTGGATTCTATAAAAAATAAGCCTCAGGTGGATAATTCTTTTTTACATCAGCATTTTAATAAAGATGATCAATGGAAGTTTGGGATGGAAATTTTAAGAAGAATGGATTTTGACTTTGAAGCCGGGAGGCAGGATATCAGTCTTCATCCTTTCACAATTAATTTCAGCAGTATGGATGTAAGGGTGACTACCCGGATAGATGAGCACGATTTTGGCAATATGACCTGGAGCTGTATTCACGAAGGGGGGCACGCTTTATATGAACAGGGATTGCCGGCAGAACAATATGGCCTGCCACTAAGCGAATACTGCAGTTTAAGTATTCATGAAAGCCAGAGCCGCCTTTGGGAAAACTGCATTGGCCGTGGACTTCCATTTTGGCAACACAATTTTAAATTGCTAAAACCGTTGTTTCCAAATCAACTGAACAATTTAACAACAGAACAGTTTTACAGGGGAATCAATAAGGTTCAGCCATCTTTGATCAGGACAGAAGCAGACGAATTAACATATCATTTTCATGTAATGATCCGGTACGAAATAGAGAAAATGTTGATTGACGGAAGTTTGGCCACTAAAGATATTCCGGCATATTGGAACGAGAAATACAAGGAATACCTGGGTGTAATGGTACCTGATGACAACAAGGGTTGTTTGCAGGATATTCACTGGAGTCATGGTAGTTTTGGATATTTTGCTACCTACAGCCTTGGAAGTATGTATGCAGCGCAATTATATGCAGCAATTGAAACCGAAAATCCGTCTATCGAAAAGGAGTTAGCGGAAGGGAAAAATGATTTTGTCCGAAAATGGTTAAAAGAGAAGATCTACCAATGGGGGCGTTTTTATTCATCAGGTGATTTATGCAAAAAAGCAACGGGGGAAACGTTGCAATCAAAATATTTTATCCGTTATGCCACTAAAAAATTCAACCATATCTATTCGTCATAAAATTAATATTATGTCTGCATTTCTGTATAAAGGAAGATTGGTGGTTGCTATTGCCTGTGCTCTTTTACTATTGTTATCGGGAAGTTGCAAAAAGCTGGCTGCAGCAGCAGGTTCGCAAAGTGCACTGGAATCTTTATTCGAAGAAAATATTCTAAACAGAAATTTTATTGTTCACCTGGCGACTGACAACGGTACTGACTTAACCAGCCAGTTTACCGGATATAATTTTATACTAACCAAAACCACGTCTTATTACAACGGTCCAATCACCGGAACAAAGGCCGGTGTTACCTACACTGGTACATGGGGATGTAATGATGATTTCAGCAAATTGACTATCAGCCTCACCAGTCCTTCTACTCCACCTGAATTTAATTTTATCAACCGCTCCTGGAGATTTACAAAAAAGGCATTCCCAATTATGGAACTTGCTCCCTGGGGTACTACCGAACCCAAAGTTTTACACATGGAAAGACTTTGAAAAGGGGGATAAATTTTCCGCTTTTTTATTCACATCCGCACAATTTATCAGGACGTATGGAGTTAGGGTATTGTTGTATGTAAGGACATTACATACAGCAATTAATAAAGACAAAATCTCCCCTCCTATGATAATCAGCTTTGCAACCAAGGCCTACTGTCTTCTATTGTTCACAGTACTCAACTTTGCAGTAAAAGCCCAACTGAGCGCCGACTTTAAAGCTTCAGCTGTAACCGGCTGTGCTCCATTACTCGTTAGTTTTACCGACCAGTCTACAGGTAATCCAACCCAGTGGAAATGGGATCTTGGCAACGGAACAATTTCATTTCTTCAAAATCCTTCTGTTAGTTATTTCAATCCCGGGTTGTATACTATTAAGCTGGTAGTGAAAAATGCCGCCAATGCCGATTCTGTTATCAAAACACAGCTTATCAATGTTTCAGCTAAACCAATAGTACAATTTACAGCAAACACTACTGCCGGTTGCTTTCCATTGCCGGTTCAGTTTACCGATCAAAGCACAAGTGGCTCCGACACCATTACAACCTGGCAATGGGACTTTGGGGATGGGTTTTCCTCTGGCGAACAAAATCCACAACACACTTACAATACGGCCGGCAATTATAATGTTACTTTAAGGGTAATCAATAATAAGGGGTGCCTGAATACTTTTTCAAAAAGCCAATATGTAAAAATTGATACCGGTGTAAAGGCGGATTTCAGTAACAATAGCCCTAATGTGTGCAGTGCACCGGTTACCATCAATTTCCAAAATCTATCTACCGGAACCGGGGTACTCAGCTACGAATGGTTATTTGGAGATGGCAGCAGTGCTATAGTATCCAATCCTTCCCATGTGTATAGCTCGGCGGGAACTTATACGGTGCAATTGGTTGTAACCAATGCAAGCGGATGTAAAGACACCATCACCAAACCGAATGCTTTTACTGTGGGCAATGTTTTTCCGGCATTTACAACGAGTGATTCGGTTTGCATGGGCTCGACACTCATTATCAGCAATGGCTCCAGTCCTGTACCCTCCTCGGTAAACTGGAATTTCGGGGATGGAACTACTTCTGTTCAATTCAACCCGGCAAAAATTTATCTAAATGCCGGAACCTATCAAATTAAAATGGTGGCCAATTTTGGAAGCTGTCTCGATTCATCCTTTAAAACTGTTACCGTACTGCCCAAACCAAAAGCCGCATTTCAAGCGGATGACAGCACAAACTGCAGCATACCCTTTACAGTTAATTTCACCAACCAGGCTTTAAATGCAACCTCTTACCAGTGGAATTTTGGTGACAATACCACTTCCACTTTGCCCAATCCTTCACATGCCTACAATAGCTATGGCAATTATACTGTGCAACTGGTAGTTACCGGTACAAACGGATGTACCGATACGATAAGAAAGGCTGCTTATATCAAAATAATAAAACCCAACATAGTTTTTACAAATTTACCAGATAGTGGTTGTGTACCTTTTAGTAAAAGGTTTACAGCCACTATCACATCCCTCGATCCGGTTACCGGCTATTTATGGGATTTTGGAGATGGCACCACTTCAACAAATGCCGCACCTACCCACACTTATACCACGCCCGGAACATTTGCAGTTAAATTGATAATTTCTACTGCCGGCGGATGTGCAGATACGGCCATCATGGCAAAGGGTATTGTAACAAACAGCCCTCCGGTGGCTAACTTCAGCGCCACGCCAAGAGATGCATGTGCCAAAACGAATATTCAGTTTAAGGATGAAAGCACGGGTAATGTTACAAAATGGTTATGGACATTCGGGGATGGTTTAACTTCTATCCAACAAAATCCACAACATATTTACGGAGATACCGGCTACTTCGATATACAACTGATTGTATGGAACAGCGGTTGTTCGGATACAGTGAAATACCAGGATTACATTCATATAAAACCACCGATTGCCCGGTTTACGATGTCATTCAATTGTAGTAAACCTTTGGAAAGAATATTTACTGATCAATCCATTGGAGCAGATGAATGGAACTGGAATTTTGGTGATGGCACTATTTCTACCCTGTCAAGCCCTGTACACAATTACACCATACCGGGATCATATATTGTAACACTAATGGTGCGTAACCATACTTCAGGCTGCGATTATACATCTACTCAACCCATCCAGGTAGTAAATTTAAAATCTGCTTTCTTTGCCTCCGATACCATCATTTGCAAGGGAACCAATATCATATTTAACAGCAGCCTTGGTTTGGCGGAGGTGAAATCATTCGACTGGGATTTTGGCGATGGCACTTCATTTACTTCTTCCACTGCCAATACAGCAACACATTTATATACCACATCCGGCGACTACGGCGTTCGCCTCATCATTACAGATATATTGGGTTGCAAAGACACTTTGACAAAAACCAACTATATCAGGATAGATGGCCCTGTAGCTGCTTTCACTCCGTCTGTACCGGGCACTTGCTTAAACAATACCGTAACCTTTAATGATGCATCCTCCGGCGATGGCACACACGCCATTCAAAGCTGGTCATGGAACTATGGGGATGGCTCCACTGAAATTTTATCAGCGCCCCCATTTCAGCATAGTTACACTACGCCCGGAGCCTACATTGTTACATTAAAAGTAACCGATAGTAAAGGATGTACAGACAGTATGAATATAGCTGCGGCGCTGATTATATCAAAACCCCAGGCAAATTTCATTTCACCTGATACAATTTCCTGCCCTTCCAAACAGGTAAGTTTTATCAATCAATCTACCGGGCCGGCACTTACTTATCTATGGAATTTTGGCGATGGTGCCAGTTCTGCCGAACCCGATCCCGTGCATAGTTATACCAGCGATGGCATTTATTCAATAAAACTTTTTATTAAAGATCAATATGGTTGTACAGATTCTATAAACAAACCGGCATTGATATCAATCAAAACACCTGTTGCCAGCTTTATAATGAGCGATTCGTTTAGTACCTGTCCGCCTTTAATTGTACAGTTTACCAATAGTTCCGTTAATGCAGTTACCCAAAATTGGGATTTTGGTGATGGCACGGCTGCTTCCATTGTCAATCCTTCTCATTTTTACAATTTGGCAGGCACTTTTACCGTAACCCTTACTGTAACAGGTGCAGGAGGATGCACTGATGTTTTGCGTAAAGACATTGTAGTGAATGGGCCAAAGGGTACATTCACCTATGATCCCAAAACAGGATGCGATCCCCTTCAGATTAACTTTGTAGCAAGTACCCGCGATCGTATTTCATTTATCTGGGATTTTAATGATGGAGCTACTGCTGCTACCACGGATTCAATTATTTCGCATACCTACCTTAACCCCGGTACATACCTGCCTAAAATGATTTTGTTTGATGCAAACGGGTGCCAGGTTCCTATTACGGGAAAGGATACCATCACCGTTAATGGCATAACCGCAAAATTCGGTTTTTCCGACAAGCCGGTTTGTGACAATGGAACCGTTTCGTTTTTTGATTCAACAATCAGCAATGATGTAATTACCGGGTACCACTGGTCATTGGGTGATGGCCTTACTTCTTCCCTTCAAAATCCGCAACACCAGTATACTTCCACCGGCGTATTTTACCCTAAACTTACGGTTACTACGTTGAATGGGTGTGTGGATTCAATAGTTTCAACCATACCGGTTAAAGTTGTTGCTTCACCTCAAATTAATATGAACAGCACATCAAACGGATGTACCCCGCTGGCAGTAACCTTTAATGGATTGATTGCTGTGCCTGATACCTCTATATTAAAATGGAACTGGAATTTTGGGAATGGTAATACATCCACACTTCAAAACCCGGCTATTCAAAACTATACGATAGCAGGTGCATATAACACATCTGTTATTGCTACCAATAGCAGTGGCTGTAGTGATACGGCAACTAAAATCATAGACGCCTATATCATACCCACCGTTAATGCAGGACAGGATACCACGATATGTAGCCTTGCAGGAATTACCTTACAGGCTACGGGTGCAGCTACCTACACCTGGAGCCCTTCAACCGGCTTAAGTTGCACCAATTGTGCAAGTCCGGTAGCTACTCCGGATTCAGCAAGAAAATATGTGGTAAAGGGCACCAGCCTGCAGGGATGCAGTTCCACCGACACCATATTGGTAAAAGTGCAGTATCCTTTTAAAATAAAATACAG
>JANPIJ010000103.1:0-43506 GCA_031424955.1 Ferruginibacter sp.
TCTGAAGGTAGCGGCATTTCTGGTTCCGGCTCTGGCTTATAATATTTCAGGTAGTTTAACTGGGTTAATTTAGCTATCAGCCAGTGTTCAATTTTGTGATGAGATGGTGTGATGATGGCGGCGATGGCAACAAAAACTACAATTTCAATTAAGGGTGAATGGTTCGATTTTTCGGCTACGAACGGATGTAGTAGTAGCGTGATATACTCAAATAGCAACAGAATAGAAATAATCCCGGAAAACTCGATCATTTTTTTATTTACTTTTTTGCGGCTGATCAGCACACTCATTAAAAAGAATATTGGTATGGCGATTCCAATCATGAGCAACTGAAGTTTAACACTTCTGTCCTTCTTTTCCGCCTTTTTTAAACGTACTATTTCCAATTGTCTTAATTGCTCCGCGGATGTTAGATTTTGCACCTCTCTTATTTTTTCCCGGCTATAAATAGAATCTTTTAAGCCCACTAAAATTTCCTGGTATTTATAGGCACTATCTATATTCAGCTTTTTATACACCTGCGATAAAAATAAACCGGCATCCAGGGCCCTGATCATAAACTGGTTTTGCGAGGCTATGGCATAGGATTGTTTTCCGTACAGGATAGCAGAATCATGCTGCTGGTTGCGTTCAAATACTTTGGCCAGGCCAAGCAATCCTTCTGTATAAGTATTTATATCATGAGCCGTTTGAAGAAACGGCAAGCCGGCCTTATAGTTATTAAAGGCCTGAGGTAAATCCCCTGTTTTAAAATATATATTGCCCAGGTTATTCAATGCTGTTCCAATTATTAAATCGTTACCTGCCTTAATTGCTTTGGCATAGCATCGTTTTGTATAACCCAGGGCCGAATCCAATACATTGGCTTTTTGATAAATATCGCCAACGTTCAGCAGGCTGTATAAGGAAAGGTCCTCAATATTATTTACCCTTATTATTGAGTCGGCCCGCAATGAATATAATAGAGCCTTTTCATAGTCTTTGGTATCCGTATACACAAGTGCAATATTTAGGTAAATACTGGCAATATTATCCAACCGGTCTCTTTCTTCTTCAATCTTTAATTGTTCAATATAGTATTCCAAAGCTTTAGGAAAATTACCCATATTGTTAAAAGCGATGGCCATTTGACTAAGCCCCCATGATTCTCCTTTCAAAAATTTAATTTTCTTTGCTAATTCGTAAGCTTCCCGGCCAAGCAACAATGCAGAATCAGGTTGCGAATCCTGGTAAACATTGCTAAGGTTATACAAAAGAATAATCCTCCCGGTGTCCGTTTTTTCTTTATTCAACGCTGCATTTAAGCTATCAACAATCCTGCTTTGAGAAAACAAGGATACATTGATTAATACCAGCAACAAAAACAAACCAATTTTTTTCATTCAATTGTCTTTAATATTATGATTATATTAGTATGGAAATTAAGACTTATAATAATACCATGGCCATACTTAAACAATTAGTTTTTATTTTCTGCCTTTTAATACTATCCATCCATACAGAAGGGCAAAAAAAATATGCCCTGTTAATTGGCATCAATGATTATTTCGAAGTAAAGGGAGTTAAAAGTAAAGAAAGCCTGAATGGTTCTGTAAATGATGCCAGGGCAATAAAGGAATTACTGGAAAAAAAGTTTGGATTTAGCCCTGCAAATATTGACACCATATTTAATGCTGCAGCCACCAGGGATAACATTATAGAAGGGTTGAAAAAAAAGCTGCAACAATGCAAACCCGGCGACCTGATGGTATTTTATTATTCGGGCCATGGCGTGTGGATGGAAAATTCACAGTTAAAAAACGACAAGGTAAAAAGAGGGATGAACCAGGCGATGTTGACCAGTGATTTGTATAGCTACCGCGATCAGTTCAAATGCTTTTTAAGAGACTTTACATTAAAAACCTGGTTCAATTATTTTATAGATAAAAAAGTAATGGTAACATCCATTTTCGATTGCTGCTTTAGCGGTAACCTGGTAATGGCAGACGCAACCGCTAAGATACCGGAGGCAAAAGCAAAATCGGTTGACTTTAATGAATTGATGGGAAGGTTAACAGAAGATTCGGAAGACAGCCAGCAACTGATTGACAGCATTTCCGGAATTTCAACCACTACTCCCCCAGGATGCAAACTTGATTCTGCTGGTGCAGTAATGGAGAAACAGGATTCAGACCTTGATGGTGTACCTGATTGCAGGGACAAAGAAAAACTCACCGACAAGGAATGTATGCCGGTAAATGCCGATGGCGTTGGCAAATGTGCTTTTGATTTTGTGTTGCAAAAAACATTAAATAAACACGATGCCGGCGAGTTTGAAAAAAGCAATTTGGCGGTGCCTTCAGAAATTACTACAAAAGGATTTAACGCAAGCGAGGTACGAAAAATATCGGAAATTGATACGATTGCACGACCAACAGAAAGGAAAAAATCGAAGTTCCTTTTTATTGCCGCAACTACCGATGCACAAAAAGCACTGGAGTTTAAAGATCAAAAGAATGAGATACATGGGCTTTTCACCGCTTCCCTTTTACGGATCTTTGCCAAATCTCCCGCGGATTTGTCCGCCGCGGACCTATTTGAAAAAATTAAACAGGACATGAGTACTTTTAAACTCGATCAAAACCCTACCTTATATTCAGATCCTGACCGGCTTCAATATAATTTGATTGGAACCAAATTGAAACCGGCAGCAAAATGAAATAAAAACTAACCCTGTTATTTTCTTTTAAATACAAACTGTCCGCCCAAATCTTCTACATTTTTAATGGGGAAATATTGTAACTGTAAATGGGTATTGTTTTTATACTGATTCTTAAAACTGTCAATTAATTGTTCGGCGGTGATATAACGCTCCCTGTTTTCCTGCAATGCCAGCCGCAGGTACTCAATGAATTCACTTTTATCGGGTACCGCCGTACGGTTGCCGCTGGCGAGTAATTTCCTGCTTTTATCCTTGTACGCATCTGCCACCGCCACCGGAGCCTCCGTTGGAATATCCCTGAACAGGGTACCTGCAAAACACGCATCCGCCACAAATAAAATATGTTTTGCTTTTGAATACTTAATCGTACGAAGCAGGTCATCACTACTGATATAAGAACTCAGCTTATCTTTAACCGCATCCTGCGGCACCAGGAAACCTTCTTCTGTTTTATCCGGTTGCGTGATCATCTGGCCATGGCCCGCATAAAAAATAAAAAGGTTATCATTTTCATTCATCGCATTCGCTTTTTTTATTAAAGATTCCAGTATACCTGCCCTGGTGGCATTCACCAATGTATCTGTATTTTCAGGGGTGAACGTATAATTTTTAAGCAACAGATTGTATATTTTGTACATGTCGGCTACGGGTGCCTGCAGCGTAGGAATATTCTTATCCGCATAATCATTTTCCGCAATTAATATGGCATGGTAAACCGGGTTGGTAGTTAGCACTTTCAAATCGGGCTGGCTGGCCGAAACGGCTGTGGCGGCTGCTGTTGTTTTACCCGTAACAATCTGTACATTTTCAGAACTTGCATTGGCATTATTGTCTGTAGCTACAATGGTAAATACATTCACCCCCTCATTCACGTTTACCACGGTATCAAAATACCCGTTCTCCTCCACCTTCAGCAAACGGTTATTCAGCAGAATGCTCCTTATACCACTTTTGTCAATTGCCTGCCCCCTGATACGCTGGCTTGCTGAAGCCACCTTGTCATCTTCTACCGAAATGGATCTTTTGTTGACCATTGGTTCCAGGATATTGATTTGCGGTGGCGTTTTATCATCCTGTACCAATGCTTCCGTTTTTCTTAATAACCTGTTTAATGAAGCCGAAATATCGGGTTGATTGGGATTGATGACCAATGTTTGTTCGTATGCATGTGTAGCATCATCTATGTTACTGAGCCTTTCAAACACATATCCTTTCAATGCCAGGATGGATGAAAAGCCCCGTGCCTGGAAATCATCACTTACCCCGGCTTTACTCCTTGCACTATATAACTTTTCTGCTTCCAATAAATTATTAAGTGCCCCCTGGTAATCATCGCGGCTAAGGTTTTGCGTAACAGCTTCAACGTATTTTTTAAAGAACAACCACTCTTTGCTGTCGATATACCCGGCATTGGTATAGTTGGTCCGGAAGTCGTTGTAATAGGTGGCCGCCTCTGAAAACCGGTACAATCGGGCCAGGGGTTCAATAATATTTATAATGGTAAATGGCTTGGCTTTATTTTCATCCAACTCAATCGCCTTTTTAAAATCTTTGAGTGCAGCTTCATAATTTCCCCTGAAAAGGTAGTTAAGGCCACGGCTGTTGTATGCATCTAACAATTTTGGGTCAAGGATGATTGCCCTGTTATAGTCTTCAAATGCCTTATTGCGATCTTTGAAATTGCTATATGCCAGGCCCCTTGCCCAATAAGCATAAGCATAATCTGGCCTTAAGGTAACCGCTTGTGTAAAATCTGCAATGGCAGAATCATATATTTTCAAAGCATTGTAGGTATTGGCCCGGTTGTAAAAATTCATTGCGTTTCGCGGTTCAATATCAATCGCATCACAATAATCATCAAATGCCAGTTCATACTCCCGCAATGCAAAGAAAGCGTTGCCTCTTGCCTGGTAGGCAATCATGTAATCAGGATTAAGCTTGATCGCTTTATCGAGTACCTGGATGGCTTTATCATACTTCTTTTGCTTTTGCAATTCATACGCCTGGTTATAATAGTCAACGGCTGTTTGAGCCTGCAGCTTTTCAATACCTGTAAAAAAAGACAAGTACAAAATTAATCCTGTAATAAGCAAACGATGTTTCATAATTATTTTTTTGTTGGGTATACTGAATGATTTATTGTTTCAAAAATCAGTTCTTCTAACACATTTCCCTATTTGCGGTACAGATCTACAAAAAAACAAATTAATTCCTGTTCGGTCGCCAGGGAACCAAAACTGATTTTATCATCTTTAAAATCAATTTTTTTAACCGGTATGATGCGGCTGTTATACAAAGAACGGATTGCCTGGTGATAGCCGGAAGGAGCCCCTGAAATTTTGCCTTTTAATAATTCAAAATCAAGAGGCGATTTGCTATACAAAATACAAATTCTGTCTCGAATGGCATCATCATTTAACTTATAATTTTTTGTTTCAGATGGAAGGTACACCGTGGCATCCGTTGAATTGATTGCTGCGCTGATATTATCGGCATAGGGAAAAAGGGTGGATACCACCTGCTTGTCATCTATCGAAAAAATATAAACAAAAGCCGGCGCATTGGTAGTGAATTTAATTTTAAAGCGTTGCCCTGCCTGGTAATTTTCAACCAGTTTGTAATTGGAAAAAACAGCTTTGCTATCGTCGGTTACCACATGCGCCAACTCATCCATTTTAGTACGCAAAACCGGCATGGACCCTACTTCATTTCCAAAATCATTGGTCAGTACAAAATCAAGACTTCCCTTTATTTGAGGAGGCGTTAACCCCCTGCTGGCGTTTACATTATACACTTCCCGGTCCATCATTTCCAACGCATAACTTCCATATTGCTTTATCTGTTCATAGGTGATCCAGAAAAATCCCTGGTTCCCCCATTCGGTTCCCCAACTGTTCATCACCTCAAATGCCCCATCCATTTTATTGTCATCATACCCAACAATACAAATAGCATGGTTGCCAATAAATTCATCATTTTGCTCAATATTCCAAATCCCGTCCTTTCCGGTTTTTGTAAGACTTTTAAAGCATTTCACACTAAAGATAACCGGCTTACTTTCAGCTATGCTTTTCTTAATCGTAATCACCTCATTTTTGGTGATGCGCCCAAACGTATTGGTTAAGGACGTGTAAGCTTTTATAATGTAGTCTTTTGCTTTTTGATCGGTTGCAATATCCATACTGCCAATGCAGTCAGGAATATTTTCTTTCAGCAATGTATTTCCTTTATCTGTCAATACTTTTAACGCGGGTTCAATTTTTGCTCCTTTTACACAACCGGTATCTCCATCCGTTTTTATATAATAATATAAATAGTTGGGTGAAAAGGCGGATGCTTTTATTTGTTCCGGATCGGTCACCCGGCGCTGGAGGCAATAGCTGATAGTACGGGCTGCATAAGCCGTGCTCCATGCCACGCATGTACCATGCTTACCCTGGTTACCGGGTACCGGCGTATATTGTTTAAGAGAAAAAGCAGGTGGCAGATTTTCGAGGTCCCTGTTTGCCCGTTGTGCAGATTTTGAAATACGGTTGAATTCAGTTTCATCGGTATTATCACCGGTAAAAAACACCTGGTTGTTTTGAGCCCTTAAAACAGAAAACTGCATACAGCCTGTAATGGCAAGTGCTATAAACAGGCTTATTCTTTGCAAAGAATTAATACAACTCATTTTATCATATTTAATAAACCGGGCAGACTGACCAGTATTACAGGAGGGTTGGGGATTATTTTACTTTGCAATAAGCGGGGGTATGCGTTTTTCGAATTCAATTAAATGCCGGCAGTCGTACACGAAATTCACTTGTAAAAGATAGTAAATAAATTTCAACTACGGCTTTAAATTATAAAGAAGATACAATTTGAGCAGGCAGGTACCAGTGAAGCGACCAAGAAAAAACAATCCTTTACCCGCTATAGTTAGAGCAGTGTAAATTACATGATTATAAAAGAGAAGGTGCTGATTTTTTACCTTGTTAAATATTACAAGCCGGTAAAACACACAACGCCGGATGCGTGCTCATCGCTACAAAACAAAACCCGCTGCAAGAGCGGGCCATAATAAAATAAAAAAGCTTAGCTAAAAATTATCTTCCCGATTTAAAGGCATCGGCATCTTAAACAACCACTTCCCCTTCCAGATCATAGTCAAAAGCTTTGGTGATCTGCACGTTTACAAATTCACCAATAGCCAGTTTCTTTTTACTGGTAATGATCACTTCGTTATCCACTTCTACACTATCAAATTCGGTACGGCCCAAATAACGTCCTGCTTCCTTTTTATCAATCATCACTTTAAAGGTTTTGCCCACTTTTTCCTGGTTCTTTTCCAGGCTTATTTCCTGTTGCACTTCCATAATTTCCTGCGCCCTTTCTTCCTTTTCTTCTGCCGGTATATCATCCACCAAATCATGTGCACTGGTCCCCTCCTCATGACTATAGGTAAATATGCCCACCCTGTCAAAACGCATTTTTTGAATAAAGGTTTTTAGTTCTTCCACATCATCTCTTGTTTCGCCCGGGAAGCCTGCTATAAGGGTTGTACGTAAACATATATCCGGAATGCGGTTGCGGATTTCACCCACCAGGTCTTCCATTTCTTCCCTGGTTATCTGGCGTTTCATCAGTCGCAACATATTGTTGGCTGCATGTTGCAACGGCATGTCAAGATAGTTGCAAATATTTTCCCGCTCTTTGATTGCATCAATAATTTCAATCGGAAATTTGGAGGGATAGGCATAATGCAACCTGATCCATTCCAATCCTTTTACATCAGCCAGGGCATGCAGTAATTTCGGCAGTTCCCTTTTCTTATAAATGTCCAGGCCATAATAAGTTAGTTCCTGGGCTATCAGCATTACTTCCTTTACCCCGCGATCCACCAACCGTTTAGCTTCATCTACCAGGGATTCAATCGGGCGGCTAACATGCCCGCCACGCATTAACGGAATGGCGCAAAAAGAGCAGGTTCTGTTACAGCCTTCACTTATTTTCATGTAGGCGTAGTGCTGAGGAGTACTCAATAAACGTTCGCCCATTAAATCGGCTTTGTAATCCGCTTCAAATTGTTTTAATATCAGCGGAAGCTCCATTGTTCCAAAATAGGCGTCCACTTCCGGTATCTCCGCTTCCAGGTTATTTTTATACCGTTCGCTCAGGCAACCGGTCACGTACACTTTATCAATCTTACCCCGGCGCTTTAATTCTACCTGCTGTAAAATGGTATTTACGCTTTCTTCCTTTGCCTTCTCTATAAATCCACAGGTATTTATTATTACAATATTGTGATCCTTTTTTGCACTTTCATGTACCACATCAATTTCATTGGCAATTAACTGGCCGCTCAGCACTTCACTGTCCACCATATTTTTACTGCACCCAAGGGTGATAATGTTTACTTTATCCTTATGTATTGTTTTTGTCTTCATAATTTATTGGCCGCAAAGGTAACAAGTTTAGAGTAGACAGTGTCTTTGGTGCCAGCAGAAAGAGGAGGCAAACTGTTTAAATTGTAAATAACATTCATACAACTTGCGCCATTATTATATATAACCAGTTCATCTTTAAGCGATAAGTTGGAGAGGGATGCAATTTACCCGGCCGTCGTTATATTTTCAAAACAAACAAAAAATCAACCGCTAATATAAAAGAGGAATCCTGGCAGATCTGGGATCGGCTAAATAATTGAATTATTTTATCCTGTAATACAGATGAAATGGGGGGCACACAACAAGAAACAGTTTCATAACGCAGTACCTTAAAAAAGATGACTACGAATTAAATATGAAATTTTACAACTTACCTCAATATCGACGATAAAAACGCCCGAGAAAGGAAGCAATCTTTATACAGTATATTTTAAAGACAACCCAGCTTCTTTTTTTATACGGCGCAATTGGAGCCTCCACATTTTTCCAGTAGTTTAATTCTGTTGCGTTGGGAGGAATGCCGTTAAAAAAAGACTGAAGGAAATTTTTCTTCCAGGGCTTGGGCCGGTAGGTTGCATGTGACATCGTAAATCCACCTACTTCAAAATCCATCCCCTCGGGGCCAATTTCACTAATCGGGCACCCGCTACACATGGCCGTAATATTAAGCGCATCCTGATCACCGTTATAAAAAATATGCCCTAACTGGAAACCCCGGAATCTCCCCTTGTTAAATCCATATTTATTAACAGCCAATTCAATAAATTCTGACCAAACCCGTAGAAATTGAATACAGTTTTTGGGTACTCCGCAAAATCCTGCATTAATATAGGAATTGATAACACTGGTGATACTTCTGTTACTTTCGGCAATTAGTTGCTCCCATTGCCTTCGGATAGGATTTGAGGCCGGCATATCATTGTATAACATCTCATGAACCAGCGCCACTCCAAAACTCAACCAGGTTTCATAAAAATCCCAGTTACATTTTACTACGATATCCGGATCAAAGTAAACCAGCCCCTCATCATCACTGGCAGGCCCTTCAAAAAGCTTAAGCATATATTCCGGCTTGTAATTGGTAAAATGACAATCCGTATCAAGTGGCAGAAAATGAATCTTCAATCCGTCAGCAACTTCCAGGGTTTTACTACCCTTCCATTGAAATAAGGTGGTTTCCTTTACTTTATTCGCCCATTCAGGCAATTTACCCCGGTAGCCTGCATATATTGATCCCCGAAATCCATTCTTATAAAGTGAATTGGTTAAAGCAGCCACCCCGTAGTGATAGTGACCTTCAAAAAGTGTACAAATGGAATATGGCATGGATAAAAAAATATAAAGTTTCTAAAAATGAAAGTACCCGGCTTTTCCTAAAAAAAATTTATTACATGAATTTTTCATTCAGCGCAATTGATTTGTAATAATATCAAATAAAAATTTATTTTAAGAAAAAATTAAAAATACCAGGATTCTTCCATCTTTGAAAAATGCGAATGCTTTATAATCCGGAAAAAAAATTAAATATAAATAAGCGCACAGAGAAATTTGGAAAGCCACAGCCGCCGGGTAGAAATATGGGAAGTTAATGGATAAGGTTTAGTACCTATGCATTTCACCCATTCCTTCAAAACCAACGGCACAAGCGGTTAACAAATTTTTAAATACCTGAATATTACCCTTTATATGTATAAAAACCATTATTTTTATCCTTTAAAAAAAATGGATATATGTTGTGGTACGAAGAAGAAGTAAAGCGGTTAGAAACTGAAATTGCGGATTTGAAGGATGTGCCGGGACTTGTTTTTTATGGCAGTTCCTCTATACGGTTGTGGGAAACGCTCGAAGATGATTTTAAAGAATATATGCCGCTGAATATTGGTTTTGGGGGATCTACCCTTGCAGCCTGTGGATGGTTTTTCGAACGCATTTTTGCCAACCTGAATCCGCATTCTATTGTTATATATGCCGGGGATAATGATTTGGGGGATGGAAGAAGCCCGGAAGAGGTCTTCCTTTTTTTTAATGAATTGGTACATCTTATTCAGCAACGGTTTGGCGATATACCCCTGGGTTTTATTTCTATCAAACCAAGCGTAAGCCGTTGGGAAATTGTTGATAAAATAAGGCAAACCAACGGGCTGATAGAAACGGAAATAAAAAAGAAGGGAGGTAATATTTGCTTCATCAATATCTACGATAGCATGACTGATAAAACAGGTTATCCCAGGCGTGAATTCCTGGATCCTGACGGGTTGCATATCAATGAAAAAGGCTACCAGCTTTGGAAAAAAATCATATTTCACTATGTTGCTGAAGGAGATTTACAATTAATTAAGCAGAAACATTTAATCGTATGAACAACTCCGTATTAGATTATATATACAATACCCAAACAAAAAAAGTAAAAAGGGTTTATAAAAAATGGTACAGTGTTCATCTGCAAAGGGATATGGAACTGCTGATATTTGGTCATTCCGGCAAACCCATACTCTTTTTTCCAACCCGCACAGCCCGTTTTTACGATTATGAAAACTGGGGCGTAATTGAGGCGATGGAGTCCAAAATATTATCCGGTGAAGTGCAGGTATATTGCATTGACAGTGTAGATAAGGAAAGTTTTTATTGTAAAGACATTCATCCGGCTGAAAGGATACAACGCCACCTGCTATTCGAAAAATACCTGCTGGAAGAACTGGTTCCTTTTATCAGGGAACAAAATGCAAATCCCGATTTAATTTCTGCCGGATGCAGCCTTGGCGCTTATCATGCAGTTAACTTCGCATTCAGGCATCCCCATCTTTTTAAGAAAGTAATTGCCATGAGCGGCCGCTACGATTTAACGATCCAACTGGAATTTTTTGATGATCTTTTTGAAGGCTACTGGAATGAAGAAATTTATTTTAACATGCCCTCGCAATATATTCTTCAGCCCTGCAACGAAGAGTATATGAAGTCGTTGCAACATTTAGAAATCATTTTAGCAATAGGTATTGAAGATGCTTTTCTTGAAAATAACCTGCAGTTGAGTAAGACGCTTTCAGAAAAAAATGTACACCATACCCTTAATTTACTGGATGGGGAGGCACACAAAGCAAAGTACTGGGGCGAATTGATGAAAGTATACCTGTAAAACTGATTTCGGTGCGGTAAAGCAACATGCATTGATAGTGCATAAATTTACCCCTCCTGCTCTGCAATACACCCAATAATGACTTGCAATATAAATTTGAGCAACCAGTTACTGAAGTGCCGGCACTTTTAACAAGGCATTTGAGTGTTACATCCCTTTTATCAGCTTTGATTTTTTACCTGTAGGTTATATCTCCACCGGTGTTTCTATTTACAAAATTGGCTATTGTAATTTCCCAAACAAACTATCTTCTCAAACACAAGAAATAATCTGCTATTTAATTGGGCCGCATTGGTATATTCAACCGTGTCAATATTTACTACTGTAGTGTCAGGCATATTGTGACGGATTAATTTGCGAATTTTACGTGTTATAATATTTTCGGCAATAATAGTACCCAAACTGGTTTTTTTAAGCCAATCTTAAGAATCTGCTAAAGCCATCTGAATATTAGTGTCACCACCTTTGCAGTAAAACAATGTTATGATATCTGCAACACATCTTCATGCCATGGTCGTTCACTTTCCCATTGCCTTACTTATGGTTGGCTTTCTTTCAGCAGTAGTTGCGTTCTTTAGCAAAAAAGATTTCTATCAAAAGTCATCATTTTATTTATTATTGTTAGGCACCACTGGTATCATTGTAACTTACCTTGCGGGAAATGCCGCGGGAGAAGGAATGGAAGAAGGAACTTTGAAAAAAGCAATGGAACTACATGAACAGGCCGCTACTGTTTCGCTTTGGCTTACCATCATAACCACTGTTGCTTACCTGGTCATTTATTTTTTGAAGTACAATACAAACTGGTTAAAAATAATCAGCTTGTTGCTTTTTGCCGGCGCCATTAGTGCCATGGCCAGAACAGGGTATCTGGGAGGCCAGTTGGTATATAAGCATGGTGCCGGTGTAGAACTGGCTTTACCTGATTTTTCAAATCCGGATTAAAATGATCAGGTAGGCATACTTTCTTTAACTTACTTATATGAGAATTTTACTGGCAGAAGATGAAGCAGCGATTGCCCGCTTTTTAAAAGATGGCCTGGAGGAAGAAGGATTTGCTGTGGATGTGGCAACCAATGGCAGGCAGGGACTAGAGATGGCAATGGATCACCTGGAGGAGTATGATGTTATTTTGCTCGACTGGATGATGCCCGGCCTGAGCGGGATAGAGATCTGCAGAAGCATCCGCAAAGAAAATGCAACCGTTCCGGTAATTTTTTTAACGGCAAAAGATACGGTTGATGATACGGTGTTTGGATTAGAAGCCGGTGCCAACGACTACCTGAAAAAACCTTTTGCATTTGAAGAATTATTAGCCAGGATTAAAGTACTGCTCAGGAATAAACAGGGCGAACAAAATGTATTTGAAACAGAAAATATTATACTGAATACAGCAGCACACCAGGTTACGAAAAACGGCCACCCTGTAGAACTTACCCAAAAAGAATTTGCGTTACTGGAATACCTGCTACGAAATAAAGGTAAAGTGTGCAGGCGATCCAGAATTATTGAAAAAATATGGGATATTCATTTTGATAAAGACACTTCGGTAATTGACGTTTTTATAAATGCCCTCCGAAAGAAATTAGATGAACCGGAAAAAGAATCTTTCATCCAAACAATACGGGGGGTTGGCTACCGGGTAAATGAAAATACATGAAGCTGAGTTTTAAAAAACGTATCGCATTGTTTAATACGATGGCAGTTGCAATAACAACCGCAATCGTATTTATGGTGATTTATGGTGTAGTTTATTACACCTCTTTCCGTCACCTCGACAATGATATTTTACAGGAGAAAGAAGAAATATTAAACACGCTCGACTGGAAAGAAGATAGTATCATCATCAATAAATTGCCCGAGTGGGAAGAAGCAGAACACCTGAAGGTAGAAGTAAATCCTACATTTATACAGGTAGTGGATAATAAAGACAGGATGATATTCAGATCCGCCAACTTACGATCCAATCACTTTTTATTTAACCCTTTAAATGAAAAGGAAAAATTTTATAATACAGTCGTTGAAAATAACCAGCTCAGGCTGGGACAGTTTCCTGTAAGAAATGACCTGGGGAAAATAATCGGCCAGTTGACTATTGGCATTTCTCAACAGGAGTCGCATAATGTGTTAAATAATTTATTGGTCACCTTATGTGTTTCTTTTCCTATACTTTTATTTGTGCTGTACATTGTTATTTATCTCGCTGCCTCCAAAGCCATTGCTCCGGTTCACCAGTTGATCAAAACTACTGCCGGAATTAATGACTCCAATATTAATACCCGTTTACCCTTACCTGAAAATGAGGATGAATTATTTCAACTGGCAACAACCATTAATGAATTACTAACCCGTATTGAAAACAGCATTCAACAACAAAAGCAATTTACAGCCGATGCCTCTCATGAAATAAGAACACCACTTTCCGCCATCCGGGGAACGCTTGAAATTTTACTTCGAAAAAAAAGATCGCCGGAACAATACGAGGAAAAAATAAAAGATGTAATTGCCCAAACTGACCGGCTCAATCAATTGCTCGATCAGCTACTACAATTAGCCCGGCTTGAATCAGTTTCTGTAAAAAAGGAAATAGTTTACCTCGATAAGCTGGTTAAAGAAACAGCCACAAAATCAGCCAGACAATTAAAGGAAAAGGCAATGCAGGTAGAAACAGGTATTGGGGAAACGGTGGTAGTTTTTGCGGATAACTTTTTCTTATCAATGATAACAGACAACCTTTTAAGCAATGCCATCAAATATGGCGATCTAAATGGAAAGATACATTGCAACTGGAATGAGACAAATAAAACGTTCTCTATCACCAACGATGGACCCGGCATAAACCAGGAACAGATCCCTTTTCTTTTTAACCGTTTTTACCGCACGGATGATTCACGCAGTTCGCAAATTCCCGGAAGCGGATTGGGACTTGCCATTGTAAAAAAACTATCAGATCTGCAGCACATACAGATCTCTGTTGCCAGTATCCCGGGCAGCACTACATTCTCCTTAAAATTTCCTTTCTAATCTTTAGCCAATCTTAAGAAAGCACAAAGCAGGCCTGAAGGCCGGCGGCGGCATCTTTGTGTGATCAATCATTTAAAACAATAAACTATCAACATGAAAAAATTATTAATTATTCCGGCACTTCTATTAACAACAGGCAGCTTCTTTCTTACATCCTGCAGCAATGCAGACTCAAACAATGCAATGAAAGCACCCGTACAAAACAATGCAGATTCCATCACTCAGAAAGAAGGAAAAGAAAGCGGGGAAAATGAAGCAAATGAGAAAGACGAAAAAGACGAAAAAACATCTATTGTAAAACCTGCAAGCCTGGTAACAAGTACAGACGCAAAAACAAAAACTGTTGAAAATATGCAGGCCGCATTTAAAGGTGAAACAACTGCCAGTGCAAAATATGCAGCTTATTCAAAAAAAGCGGAGACAGAAGGTTACCATGAAATTGCCTTACTTTTTAAAGCGGCATCAACAGCAGAAAATATTCATGCCAATAACCATAAAGCAGTATTACAGGAATCAGGTGTAGTGGTACCCGTAGTAAAACCGGAATACACTGTAAAGACAACCAAAGAAAATCTACAGGATGCCATAACTGGTGAAACCTACGAAGTAACTACCATGTATCCTGAGTTTTTAACTACCGCAAATGAAGCCGGTAACCAGATGGCATTGATTAGTTTAAACTATGCCTATAAAACAGAAAAAAAGCATAAGGTATTTTATGAAGCAGCATTAGTTGCCCTGCAAAACAATACGGTTAAAAATTTGCCCGCGGTATTTTATATATGCCCCACCTGTGGCAATACTTATGAAACAAAAGCCCCGTTACGGTGCGGTATTTCAATGACAGGCGGAGAAAAATTCATTAAAATTATTTCACTTTAAAACTTACCATTATGAGCCAGGTACATTTGCATTTATTGATTACCCATCTTCCCGTTTTTGGATCGCTGTTAGGCGCTTTTGTGTTGGGCTATGGATTATGGAGTAAGAGCAATCAAACAAAAATTGCAGCCTATTACCTGCTGGTTATTTCAGCCATTGGTGCAGGTATAGCTTATCTTACAGGTGAAGGAGCCGAAGAAGCCGTAGAGGAAATACAGGGCGTATCAGAAAACATAATTAAGCTTCATGAAGATGCTGCCATCTATGCATTGGTTAGCCTTATTATATTGGGCATATTTTCTATATTCGGTTTGTTGGTAACTTATAAAAAAAGCACATTAATAAAGACGGCAGCAATTTCAACATTGGTTATTTCCCTTATTGGTTTTGGATTGGTGGCAAGAACAGGATATCTCGGCGGACAGATAAGGCATACAGAAATTAGTAACGGTACTGTTCAAAATACCGGCGGTGAAGGAACAAACGAAAAGCAAAAGGATGACGATTAAAATAAAATCCTGCTTTATTTAAAATCAAAATAAACAGTTAGCATTCCTTATTCCAATGGGGAATGCTATTGTAAATTTAAATAGCATAAAATAAATTTCAGTTATGAAAAATAGTGCAAACAAAAATCTTCAGACAGAAGTAGATGCTTGTTTTTTATACAATATACTGGCGGATGCGGAGCCGGATATTACTGTTGCCAATGTATTCAGGCAAATGAGTGAAATTGAAAGAAGCCATGCAACGGCTTTTTTAAAAAAGTTAAATCCCGGTTCAGCTACAACCCTTCCGCAACCATCTGCCAGGGCAAAAGCACTCCAGTTAATAGGGAAGGTTTTTGGATACGATTATGTATTAGGCGTATTAATGGACACAGAAAAAAGCATTTCAACCGCGGTAATAAATGCAAAGAACAAAAATCAACTGGCCATCACCGGCAATGAAACAAACCATGTAAAAATATTGCGTTCTATACTGGAAAAAGAATCCAACGTTACCGGGAGCAACCTGGCTAAATTTGAAAGCAGGCACCGTTCGGTGGGTGGTAATGCGCTAAGGGCAGCAGTATTGGGAGGTAATGACGGGTTGGTCTCAAATTTTAGTTTGGTAATGGGAATTGCAGGTGCAACAGCCGGAGGAGCCGGTGTATTATTAGCAGGCGTTGCAGGATTATTGGCTGGTGCGTTATCAATGGCATTGGGCGAATGGATTTCTGTAAAGAGTTCGCAGGAACTGTACGAAAACCAGATGCAACTGGAAATGGATGAACTGGAAACAAACCCGGAAGGAGAAGAAAAAGAACTGGCATTGATTTATATGGCTAAAGGTATTCCCGAAGACCAGGCACATGAAATGGCTACCGAAATTATGCTGAACAAAAGCCATGCACACGAAATCCTGGTGAAGGAAGAATTGGGTATCAATGCCGAAGAATTAAAAGGCTCGGCAATGGAAGCCGCCATTTATTCATTCATCCTATTTGCCATTGGTGCGGTAATACCGGTTATTCCTTTTATGTTTACAACAGGCAATACCGCAATTATTATTAGTGTAATCAGCAGTGCCGCGGGGTTATTTTTAATTGGTTCTGCCATTACCTTATTTACAGGAAAAAGCATTTGGTTCTCCGGGTTTCGCCAGGTAGTTTTTGGGCTGATCGCTGCTGCAATTACATTTGGTATTGGAAAGTTGATTGGGGTTTCACTAGCTGGCTGAGTCAATTGATTTTATATTTTATGTTATCCTCCATATTCCATCCGGTTATAATCGGGTGGATTTTTTTTACAGGCAGTACCTGTAAGAATTGCCATCGCCATGATGCATTTCAGATGACTGCAATTGATTTGAAATTATTCCAAATAAAGTTTTTTATAAGATAGCAAAGCCATAAAAGTAACTACGCTATACTACTCTAACAATGGTTTGAAATGATTTCAGGTAAGGCAGCTTTGATTTGACACAACCGATGGTTTTAAAGTTGGCTTACGGGATTGAGGCGGCCGGAATCTATTGCAAAGAACATTCACGCTTAATGGGGCAAGTGCATCCCATTGAAGAAAATACCTTTACATTCAACTACAAGAAAAAATTAGAAAAGACTTACTTAAGCGGAAATTAATCCCTTTGAATACTAAAATATTTAGTATTTTTGCTAAATATTTGAGCCTACTTTATTTCAGCATCAGTTATGAACACATCAAAAGCAGATATTATTGCTCAATTGCAAAAGGATATTCTCCCTTTACAGGGTTTTAAAAGGTCCGTGAACGGTACTCAACCGGGTATAAACCTCGGCCCTTTAAAAAATGCTTTTCCAAATGCTGAATTTCCTTTGGGTGCAGTACATGAATTTTTTTATACCGGTACTGCCAATGCTGCAGCTACCGCCGGTTTTGTGGGGAGTATTCTTGCTTCACTGATGCGGAGTGGCGGGGTAGCTATCTGGATCAGCGCTGACCGGACAATTTTTCCCCCCGCCCTCCGGTCATTTGGTATTGCACCTGAAAAGATCATTTTCATTGATCTGCAAAAAGACAGCGACATACTGTGGGCAACAGAGGAATCACTCAAATGTAATGGCCTTGCAGCCGTGGTTGGAGAAATACCCGAATTAAGTTTTGCCAGCTCCAGGCGGCTGCAATTGGCGGTTGAACAAAGCCAGGTAACCGGCTTTATACTTAGGCGCAATGCCCGCAGTTTAAATACTACCGCCTGCATCACCCGCTGGAAAATTACGCCCTTGCCCGGCATGTTACCAGCAGGAATGCCCGGCGTGGGTTTCCCCCGCTGGAATGTAGACTTATTAAAAGTTAGAAATGGCAAACCCGGCACCTGGCAAATTGAATATGCTGCAGGATCGTTACGGTTTATGTCGCCTGCAATTGGTTTGATGCTACAGGCGCCACAACTGAAAACAGGATAATATGCCGAAACGTTTTGTTACAATATGGTTTCGGTATCTTAAAACAGATTGGTTTACACTTCGCCAGCCAGCCCTGGCTGCTATACCATTTGTGCTGGCTTCACCGGATCATGGAAAAATGGTGGTTACAGCCGCCAATATAATAGCACAATCACAGGGTGTAGATATTGGGATGGCGGTAGCAGATGCAAGAGCGATCATTCCTTCCCTGCAAGTATTGGATGACAAGCCGGAACTCGCCAACAAATTACTGAGGGCTTTGGCGGAATGGTTTATCCGCTATACACCCTTAGTATCCATTGATCCACCAGCTGGCCTTATCCTGGATACATCAGGTTGTGCTCATCTTTGGGGTGGTGAAAAACAATACCTGGCAGATATCATTACCCGTTTAAAGCGATCCGGCTATACTGTCAGGACAGGCATGGCTGATACCATTGGCGCTGCATGGGCTATTGCATATTATGGTGTTGATGCGTCCATCATTGAACATGGCCAGCAAACCACCGCACTGCTTTCCTTTCCACCAGTATCGCTTCGCCTTGAAGCAGAAACTGCAGAGCGGCTGGAGAAATTAGGACTTCGGCAGGTAAGCCAGTTTATCAGTATGCCAAGATCTGCCCTTCGACGAAGATTTGGTCAGCCTTTATTGAAACGACTGGACCAGGCGCTCGGCCATGAAGAAGAGCCCATGATACCGGTGCTGGCTCCCGGACCTTTCCAGGAAAGGTTGCCCTGTTTGGAACCCATTGTAACCGCAGCAGGAATTGCCATCGCACTGGAACGCTTGCTGGATGCTTTATGCCATCGGCTTAAACAGGAAGGAAAAGGTTTGAGGGCTGCCTTGCTGAAATGCTACCGGGTAGATGGAAAGATCGAGGAGGTAACCATCGGGACCAACCGTGCCTCCAATAATACCCGTCATATTTTTAAACTGTTTGAATATAAATTACCGGGGATTGAACCTGCACTGGGTATAGAACTTTTTATACTGGAAGCTCCCAAAGTGGAGGATGTATCTGCAGCCCAGGAAAGCTTGTGGGAGCGTACCGGAGGTTTGAATGATATGGGTTTGGCTGAACTGCTGGACCGGATAGCCGGTAAGATTGGTGCCGGTCATATTCACCGTTACCTGCCGGATGAGCATTACTGGCCGGAGCGTTCCTTTAAACCGGCGGTTGATCTGTTGGAGAAACCAGTAACCACCTGGAAGACCGACAGGCCAAGGCCGGTAAATCTGTTATCTAAACCCGAACCGATTGAAGTGACCGCCCCCATTCCTGATTACCCGCCCATGTTATTTCGCCATAAGGGGAAACTGCATAAAATAGTAAAAGCGGATGGACCGGAACGGATTGAAGCCGAATGGTGGTTGCAGGAATGCCAACACCGGGATTATTATTGCGTGGAAGATGAGGATGGGCAACGGTATTGGTTGTTCCGCTCGGGGCATTATGATGTGGCCAAATCTTATCAATGGTTTATTCATGGATATTTTGCTTAAAAAAACCAAGTCATAAAGCGGTGCTGTTGATACAAAAATCAGCCTGGATGTCTAGGTTACTTATACGGACCTCACTGCATGTAATTCAATAGAGTCAAAGATTTCGATAACACCTGCTGAATAAACAACTAAAGTAGAAGTGGAAGAACAAATAATTATTAAAGATTTGAAGCACCGCTCCCTCGCCTTCGGAGAGGGAGGAGGAGGGTGAGGTCAAAACGCTGGTTGCGCAAAAAAAATAAATAAAAAGAACCTGGTATCTCACACATGCACTACACAGAACTTCAAATAACCACTAATTTCACCTTCCTGCGGGGCGCCTCCCACCCCGAAGAGCTGGCAGAACATGCAGCGGCATTGGGCTACACAGCAATAGCCATTACCGATCGCAACAGCCTGGCCGGTATTGTACGTGCCCATGCTGCCGCTAAAAAAAATGGCATCCGCATTGTTGTAGGTTGCCGCCTCGATTTACTGGATGGGCTTAGCCTGCTCGCCTACCCTACCAACATAACTGCTTATTCGCAGATTTGCAATTTACTCACAATGGGTAACCGCCGTGCTGAAAAAGGGGAATGTCATTTATATAAAGCGGATGTGTACCAATATGCAAAAGATATAAAATTTATCGTACTTCCACCTGCTGAATTAAATGAACTTTTCGACTTTGAATCCTCCTTTACAAACGCCTTAAAAGAATATCACAATGCTTTTGGAGCAGATCTGTTCATCGCTGCATCCAGGAAATACCAGGGCGATGACAGCAAATATTTATACCGCCTGGCACAATTATCAGCACAATTAAATATCCCCATGGTGGCGACAAATGATGTGCATTACCATGAATCAGCAAGGAGACAATTGCAGGATATTGTAACCTGCATCCGGGAGAAATGTACCATCTATACCGCAGGCTATCGTTTACATGCCAACGCAGAAAGATATCTAAAACCACAAGAGGAAATGCTTCGCCTGTTCAGGCAATACCCGGATGCAATCATGCGTACACAGGAAATAACGGAAGCCTGCCAATTCTCCCTGGATGAATTAAAATATGAATACCCGGAAGAGATTACAACGGAAGGCCGTACCCCACAGGAAGAGCTTACCCAGTTAGCCTGGCAGGGTGCCCATGAACGTTATGGAGATGAGCTGCCTGAAAAAACTATTGCCGCCATCCATTACGAATTAAAATTTATTGAGGAGATGAACTACGCTGCTTATTTCCTTACGGTTCATGATATTGTACGCTATGCAAGGGAGCAGAAAATCCTATGCCAGGGCCGTGGATCAGCTGCCAATTCAACGGTTTGTTATTGCCTGGGCATTACATCTGTTGATCCCACCAAATTCGACTTATTGTTTGAACGTTTTATTTCTTCGGCCCGCAATGAACCACCGGATATTGATGTGGACTTTGAGCATGAACGCCGGGAAGAAGTGATTCAATATATCTACCAAAAATATGGCCGTGACCGTGCAGCCATCGTAGCAACGGTTACGCAGCAACACCAGAAAGGCGCCATCCGCGATGTGGGAAAAGCAATGGGTTTATCGGTGGATACCATCAACCGGTTGTCGGCCTCTATCTGGGAATTTACCGACGAATGGTTTGAGGGTAAACGATTATCTGAGCAGGGCATGAACCCCGGTGACCAGCATCTCCGCAAAGTGTTACAACTCACCCGGGAGTTCATGGGTTTTCCCCGCCAATTGGGCCAGCATACCGGTGGCTTTGTAATTACCCGTGGCAAACTGAGCGACCTGGTACCCATCATGAATGCACGTATGGAAGATAGAACCTGCATTGAATGGAACAAGGATGATATTGATGCATTGGGCTTTATGAAGATAGATGTGCTGGCATTGGGTATGCTCACCTGCATCCGCAAAGCTTTTGATATTGCCAAACAACATTATGGCCTCGACCTGACGCTGGCGAATATTCCGCAGGATGATCCCGCAGTGTATGAAATGATTTGCCATGCAGATACCATCGGTGTTTTCCAGATTGAAAGCCGGGCACAACAAAGCATGTTACCCCGGCTGAAGCCGATATGTTTTTATGACCTGGTAATTGAAGTAGCAATTGTAAGACCAGGACCTATACAGGGTGATATGGTACATCCGTATTTGCGCCGCCGGAATAAAGAAGAGGACGTTGAATATCCCTCTATAGAATTAAAAGAAATTTTAGAACGTACACTGGGCATTCCACTCTTCCAGGAACAGGCGATGAAGATCGCAATTGTGGCAGCAGGTTTTACACCGGCAGAAGCGGATGAGTTGCGGCGCAGCATGGCTACTTTTAAAGCGAAGGGCCTGGTCAGCAAATTCCAGGAAAAGCTGGTGAATGGCATGATGCAAAATGGATACCAGCGGGAATATGCTGAACGTGTTTTTAAACAACTGGAAGGTTTTGGCAGTTATGGTTTTCCGGAAAGCCATGCTGCCAGTTTTGCCTTGCTGGTTTATGTAAGTAGCTGGATCAAATGTTTTTACCCGGATGTGTTTGCATGTGCTTTATTGAATAGTATGCCGATGGGTTTTTACCAGCCGGCACAGATCATTGGCGATGCCAAAAAACATGGTGTGGAAGTAAGGGCTGTTGATATCAACTATTCTGACTGGGATAACAAACTGGAAGAACTATCAGGTAAATATTATACACTGCGGCTTGGCTTCCGGCAGGTAAAAGGGTTGCGGCAGGAGGATATGAATATTCTGCTAACTGCCCGGAAATCCCCGTACAACAGTATCAATGAACTCCGTGACATAACGCTGCCGGAAGCTGCATTGGAGAAATTAGCGGATGCAGACGCCTTCCGGTCCATTGGGCTTGACCGGCGCCAGGCATTGTGGGAAGCATCCACAAAAGACCGGCCTGTTGCGCTCTTTTCCGGCCAGCTTTCCCCGGATGCAACAGTCGAAAATGTAA
The DNA here is from genome assembly GCA_031424955.1 of Ferruginibacter sp. Lineage (GTDB taxonomy): Bacteria > Bacteroidota > Bacteroidia > Chitinophagales > Chitinophagaceae > Ferruginibacter. The sequence goes on from JANPIJ010000103.1 coordinate 22,541, forward strand.
CGCTGCCCGTTATGACCAACTCCGAGCATGTGGTGCATGATTATGCCTCAACGTCATTGTCGTTAAAAGCACACCCGGTAAGTTTTGTAAGAGAAAAACTGGACCAGTTGCACATTTTACCCACTGCGGCATTAGCTAATCTTAAAGATGGCGCTCCCGTAAAAGTTGCCGGACTCGTGTTGGTGCGGCAACGGCCCGGCACTGCGGCAGGCATTTGCTTCATGACCATTGAAGATGAAACCGGCTTTGCCAACCTGGTGATATTTGAAAAACTCTTTGAACAATACCGGAAAGAAATTATACAATCCAAACTGATCATGGTGGAAGGTAAACTGCAGATTGAAGGAGAAGTGATTCATGTGATTGTAAAACGTTGTTATAATTTCACACCATTGCTGAGAATGCTTACCCCGGCGAATAATGAAAACCTGCCGCTGTTAACATTGGCATACCCGGATGAAAAATCGATTCCTTCTAATTTGGATAAGCGATCGCAGCCGCGGGAGGTTGCAAAGGAAAAGATTTTTCCGGGAGGGAGGAATTTTAAGTAATGGAATGGGTTACTCATTCGTTTCACTTCCTAGCCGAGTCATTGCCGACAAACTTTATACTTCCGGAAACTACAGGTTGATTAATTATAGTGAAAAATATTTATTTTCCAACTAAGGGTATACCGCTAAATTATTGTCTTCTACAATAACAACGGATGCATATCTTCAGCTATATAGGTATTTAATTAAAAATGATTGCCCTAAAAAGATTGCAGCTACTTGTTTATCCCATTATTGCAAATCCAAATTTCAGAATACTCACTAACATTTACATTTAATAACGATAAACTACCATGCTTATGAATTTCTACAAAAAAAAGAGTTACCAGCGATTTGCCCTGCTGCTATGCTGCTTATTAATGAGCTGTTTGATTCATTCCACAGCAATTGCCCAAAATGACGGAAGTAATAAAAAGATTACGGGTATCATTACCAATGCAAAAGGTGAAGCACTTTCTAATGTAACCGTACTGGAGAAGGGTACTCAAAATGGCACCATCACCAATGAACAGGGCCGGTTTACTATCACGGTAAGATCCGGTAAGCCGGTTTTAAAGATTTCCAGTTTAAATTATTCAGAAACCGAAGTAACTGTAGGTGGACAAACCAATTTAACGATCACTATGCAGGAATCCTCCAAAATAATGGAAGATGTGGTGGTGGTTGGCTACGGCGGGGTTAGGAAAAGTGATTTAACCGGATCAGTAGTATCTGTAAAAAGCAAGGAATTGATGGCTTATCCTTCAGCAAATGTGGTGCAGGCTTTGCAGGGACGTGCAGCGGGTGTGCTGGTACAGTCGAATAATGGAAATCCGGGCGGAAGTTATAACATTAAAATCCGGGGTGGTACCTCTATCAATGCAAGCAGTGATCCCATTTTTGTGGTAGATGGATTTGTAGGCGCCATTTTGCCGCCTGCGGAAGATATCGAATCAATGGAAATTTTGAAAGATGCATCGGCTACCGCCATTTATGGGTCCAGGGGGGCCAATGGTGTAATATTGATCACTACCAAAAGAGGTAAAGCCGGAAAGGGTAAAATTGAAATCAATTCATCTTATTCTTCCCAGGAGGAAATTAACCGGCTGCCCTTATTGAATGGGTCGCAGTTTACTGATTATATTAAAGAAATCAACCCGGCTTATGTTGGTGGAAATGCCAATACAGACTGGCAGGACCTGATCTTCCAGAAGGGCCGGATCCTAAACACGCAGCTTTCATTTTCAGGAGGTACTGATGCAGTACGTTATTATGTATCCGGCGCATTATACGACCAGGAAGGAATCATTACCAATTCATCCTATAAGCGTTTTTCTGTAACCAGCAATATTGACTTTACTGCCACCAATTGGTTAAAAGTTGGGTTAAACCTGTTTGCCCGTTCCGATAAAACCCTTGGCGTAAGAACACAGGAAGGTACCGGTGGTTCCGGTGGCACAGGTGTAGTTGCCGGGGCATTTAAATTCGGGCCCGACCAGCCGCTCTTCAGGCCGGATGGTACTTATTCTCTGGCGGTTATCGGCGATCCGCATGATAACCCTTATGCGGTTGCCAATGAATTAGAAAATGAAACAAAAGGCAGCCTTTACCAGTATAATTTTTATGCAGACGCCAGCCTGCTGAAAAACCTGAAGTTCAAAACTACTTTTGGCGCTTTTTCCAACAACCGCCGTACCGGCGAATTTACGCCTACCACGTTAAATGCCGGAAGAAATGTGGGAGGGGATGCCAGTATTAATAATGAAATCAGGAATAGCTATATCAATGAAAATTTTCTAACCTATACCAATACATTTGCAAAACAGCATAAGCTAACGGTATTGGGTGGGTTTTCTTACCAGAAATTTGTAAGTGAAGATTTTGGAGCAAGAAGCCAGTCCTTTTTATCCAATTCTGTTTCGTTCCGCAACCTTGCGGGTGGTTCTGTTTCATTGCCGGGTAATTCTTCCTTATCAGAATCGCAACTGGCTTCATATTATGGCCGGGCCAATTATAATTTTGCCGATAGGTACCTTTTAACAGTTAATGCACGGTATGATGGATCATCCAATTTTAGCAAGAACAATAAATGGGCATTCTTCCCATCCGCAGCTTTAGCCTGGAATATGAAGAATGAACGGTTTATGCAAAATGTACGTAGTATTAATAGTTTTAAATGGCGCTTTAGTTATGGTTTAACCGGCAACCAGGCCATCAACCCCTACCAGACACTTGCCCGTTTTTCCTCCGTATTTACTTTTGTAAATGGATTACCCGTCAACGCTGTAAGGCCAACTACTATTGCCAACGAAGAATTAAAATGGGAAACTACTGCCCAGAAAAATATAGGTGTAGATATCAGCTTCTTAAATAGCAGGGTCTCGTTTTCGGCGGATTATTATAAATCGGTTACATCCGATCTATTGTTTAATGTACCCTTGCCGCAATACTCCGGTTACGGTACCCAAATAAAGAATATTGGTAAAATTCAAAACCAGGGTTTCGAATTTGTACTGGGTTCAAAAAATTTGGTAGGAGCATTTCAATGGAATACTGATTTCAATATTTCTTTCAACCGAAATAAAGTATTGGAACTGCCCAATGGCAATGATATCATTTACGCAAATGCCCCTGGCCACATGGTGGGAATTGGTAACTCAGCCCAGATATTACGCGTAGGCCAGCCTGTAGGCAGTTTCTTTGGATGGCTGTACCAGGGGGTATATCAAACCGGTGCTGCCTTTATACCGGGGGCAGGTTTTGAACAAACGGCCGGTGGCGAACAGTTTAGAGACATCAGTGGTAAAAAAGATGCAAGCGGCAAGCCATTGAATGAACCTGATGGAATCTTAAACAATGATGACCGGACAATCATCGGCAATCCCAACCCCGATTTTATCTGGGGATTAAACAATGATTTTAATTTCAAAAATTTCGATTTGAATGTTTTCTTCCAGGGTTCGCAGGGTAATGATATGCTGAGTTACACTTTGCTGGAATTGGAAACGCTTTCCGGCATCAATAACGTGACCACAGAATCATTTAAAAGATGGACGCCGGCCAATACCAATACCAATGTGCCTAAAGCATTTACCGGAAGGCCACAGCGTGTATCATCCCGTTGGATTTATGATGGCGGCTATGTGCGGCTCAAGAATATATCTCTTGGCTACAACCTGCCAAAAGATATGGTAAGCAAATGGAAGGTGCAACGTGTACGCATCTATGTTAGCGCCCAGAATATTGCTACCTTCACCGATTACCGTGGGTACGATCCGGAAGTAAATTACCGCAATTCAAACCTGAATGCGGGCGTGGATTATGCAAGTTACCCCAATGCAAAATCATATACTGTTGGTTTGAATATTGGATTTTAAAATTTTAAAAAAAGAAAGACAATGAGAAAAATATTATTCCCGATACTTACCATTTTTGTATTACTGACAGGTACAGGCTGTGCAAAATTATTAGAAGAAAAACCTGTTGGCCTGCTGGCCCCAGAAGGATTTTACAAATCTAAAAAGGATGTGGAATCCGCCGTTTTCGGTGCCTATGGATTGCTGGCATCTGAACCTTTATACGGCAGGCAGTTTGTATGTGCCCTTATGTTTAGAAGCGATATGGTTGATATTGGCAACCGGGGCACAACTGCAGAAAGGATACAGGTAAATGATTTTAATATGGATGCCAATAACAATATGGTTCGTGCATTCTGGCCAGCCTGGTACCAGGTAATTGCGGCGGTAAATTCAGCGGAGTCCGGGGCAAAAAAGCTTGGCTTACCTGAAGCGGATATTAACCCACTTATTGCTGAAGCAAAATTTGTAAGGGCGCTGAGTTATTATCATTTGGTAAGGAATTTTGGTGACATTCCCTATGTTGATTTTTTTGTATCAAACCCCGATGATATAAAAACAATTGGTAAAACCAAAGAAGCAGAAATATATACCGCCATTATCAAAGACCTGGAATTTGCCAAACAATGGTTGCCGGATACTTACACTTCTGACGTGCGTACCAGGCCCACCAAGGCAACAGCCGCGGCCTACTTATCTTCGGTTTATTTAACTACGGCTGATTTTGCCAAATCCTACACAGAAGCCAAATGGGTAATTGATAAAAAATCAACTTATAATTATGAGCTGGAAGCGAATTACCAGAATATCTTCCGGGCAGAACTGGCTGATGATTTAAAGGAAATCATCTTTGCGGTAGATTTTAAAGCCAAATTGAGTGTAGGCAATCAAAATGATGACCTTGTACCTGCTATGGTTGGCATCCGGAACACTCCCCAGAATGGTTTTGGTGTGAGTGTGCCCGCTTTAAAAGTATTTACAACCTGGGATGCAAGAGACTACAGAAGAACGGTGAGTTTTGAAGACAGTATTGTAAATGCTGCCGGTGTAAAGATCCCATACACGGCTTTCCCAAACGAAAAGCGCCCCCATATTGCTAAATGGAGAAGGTTTCCAGGCAATGCCAATGCGGATGGCAGGTATTCTGATTTTAATTATCACGATATGCGTTATGCGGAAGTACTCCTGATTGCTGCAGAAGCATTAACAGAAACAAACGGGCCTACGCAGGAAGCGATTGATTATATCAACCTGGTAAGAACAAGGGCAAGAAACTGGCCCGGCAACCCAACTGGTATACCGGCAAATATTACATTGACCGGCTTTGACAAACAGCAACTGATAGATGCCATTATGGAAGAAAGAAGGCTTGAATTATCTTTTGAATTTAAACGCTGGTATGATATCAAAAGAAGAAAGTTGGGTGATATAGTTTTTAAAGGTGCCAATTCACTGGAGCCACAGCCAAACTTTACCGCATCAAGAGATTACCTGATGCCGATACCACAAACTGAACTAGAAATTAATCCTAATTTAAAACCTCAAAACCCAGGGTATTGATCAGCCTGGTATTAATGGCCGGCAATTGTTGCCAGTCATTACAAAATGATTTTTCTTCCTATCTTGCATTGAGACAAGTACATAGAAAATATGGATGGCCAATGCTTGGGTAGTCCTGGAGTTGTAGAAGGGCTATTAACCTTTATAGAGGTATTTTTAATAAGTAACTTAGGGGAGGGTTAGCAACCTTTGCACCAAATTGTGTTACACCCTGAATTTGGATTGTCATTTGAAAAACGGTAAACTGCTTGTGATGAAAGACTCAAAGAATAAGTTCTCATTGATAAATGATGCTTTACATGAAGCACCCTTTAAGGTGTTTCACAATGAATCGGATTCTGGCAATGAAACGGTCCAACTGAACCAGGAAGTAATATTCAAAAAGACCATTAAAGAAGATCCTGCAAAGGGGTTTGAATTGATCTTTACTGCCTATTACAAACCCTTGTGCAGTCATGCAGTAAGGTTTGTTTATTCTAAAGAAATTGCAGAAGATATTGTGGAAGAGGTGTTTCTCAATTTTTGGAAAAGAGGGTTGTATAATTCCGTCAATACCAGTTACAGGTCTTACTTATACACCGCAGTCCGGAATTCAGCCTTTAATTATTTAAAGCTTGAGTTTAGGGAAAAATTTAATGTTGATCACAACGCAGTGGCGGAGGAAAATGGGGGAAAAGAAAATGATAGTCCCGAAGCAATCATGTTGCTGGCAGAGCTGGTGCATAAGGTAGAAAAGTTGATCAGTTCGTTTCCTCCACAATGCCAGAAAGTATTTCTGTTAAGCAGGTTTGAAGGAAAAAAGAACCGTGAGATTGCAGACGAACTTGATATTAAATTGAAAACCGTGGAAGCACACATGATGAAAGCATTGGGGCTGCTTAAAAAGTCATTGTCAGATTATCTCAAATAAAATACTAAGCAGGGAAATTGAATGGATATGAAAAATACAATGATTAAAAATATTTCGTTTCAGCATTTTGAGGGCACTGCTACACCGCTGCAGAAGAAGATGATGGAGCAATGGTTGACGGAGGGCGAAAATATCGAATTGTATTACCAGTGGTTGAATGAATGGGAAAATTTACATCCGCAATTTATACCTGATAATGAAAAGGCACTTAAAAGGATCATACAGAAAAAATTGACAGTAGAAGCTTTACCGGGTATTGCCAAAAAACATGGATTTTTAAACCGCTTTTTTAATTTCAAATCCATTGCAGCAGTTACCCTTCTTTGTATTTTGTCTATTGGTTTTTTATTGTCGAAAGACTTTATTTTTAATAGAACCGTGCATACGGCATTTGGCGAAATCCGCTCATTGCTGTTACCAGATGGTACGGTTGTTACTATGAATGCCAACTCCACTATTTCTTATCCCCGCTTTGGATTTGCAACTAAAAAAAGAGCTGTTACGTTAGCAGGCGAGGCTGATTTTTCTGTAACTCATCTTCAAAACAATCAGCAGTTTATTGTAAAAACCGCCAACAATCTTGAAATAGTGGTACTGGGCACTCAATTTACAGTGTTTACAAGGCATAATGATATGAGCGTAGTGCTCAAGAAGGGCAAAGTGCAGGTGAATTACGAATCGGGCAATGCCGTAAAAAAACTACTGCTGAAACCGGGTGATTTATTTACTGCTGGGGCTGGCGGAATAAATGAGCTGCGTAATATTCCAAACCCCGAAAATTTATCGGCCTGGAAAAACCATGATTATTTATTTGAGGGAACTTCACTTCGTGAAATAGCGAGACTTGTAAAAAATAATTATGGAGTAGATTTGAAATTTCAAAATGATAACCTTGCAGCAAAGAAAATAACCGGTACATTTCACGCAGATACCATGGATGAATTGCTACAGGTTATTGCTGAAATGCTGGAAGTGAATTATAATAATGGCGAGAATGAATATTATTTTTACGAATGATTGTAAACAGCGGATTGCTATTGCTGACTTATGGGAAAGTTTGCTCATTTTATCATGAGGTTTATATTATCAATAAGTGTATTGTTTTTTATGCACCTGTTGATTATCGGGCCAAATACTTTGTATGGCCAACCCGGCATTCGTACTACAACTAACACCCGGGGCACCATCACATTGGCTGAAGCTATTAAAGATTTCAAGTCAAGGTTTGGAGTGGATATTTTGTATGAAGATAAAACGATTAGTGGATTTACTGTTTCGGCTGAATGGGTAAACAACAGGGAATCGGCAGAGAACAACCTTGAAGTTTTACTGAGGCCATTTGCATTAAGTTTTAAAAAAATTAAGGAAAGATCGTACATCATTATCGTTGATAAAAGAACGCCAAAAATAAACCCGCAGAAAGGTATCAATAAAAGCGATAAAACCAATTTACTGGAAAACAAAGCCGGGAAAAAAGATGCCTTTAAATCAAAAAATAATGATTCAACTTATAATAGTCTAACCTTACCCGCACCAAATAAACCGGATGAATTTGTTATTTCCGGGCTGGTAGTGAATGAAGGTGGAGAGGCTATTACCGGTGTGTCTGTGTTGGAAAAGGATACCAGGAATGGCACTATATCTAACGAAGAGGGAAAGTTTGCCCTCAATTTAATTTCCCCTGAACCGGTGCTAAAGATATCCAGTGTTAATTATGTAGAGGCAATAATTGTGGTGGGCAAACAGGCAGAACTAAAAGTGGTGTTAAAAGAAGCGGCTAGTGTGTTGGATGATGTGATAGTAGTTGGTTATGGAGGCGTAAAAAAAAATGATTTAACTGGAGCAGTGGTTGCGGTAAAAAGCCGTGAGTTAATGGCCTACCCCACGGCAAATCCTATACAGGCTTTACAGGGCCGGGCAGCGGGTGTACTAGTGCAGGCAAACAATGGCGACCCGGGGGGCAGTTTTAAAATAAGGATACGGGGCGGTACTTCCGTAAATGCAAGCAGCGATCCTATTGTAGTAGTAGATGGCTTTGCCGGTGCCATGTTGCCCCCGGCTGAGGACATTGAATCCATGGAGATTTTAAAAGATGCTTCCTCAACAGCCATTTATGGATCAAGGGGCGCTAATGGTGTTATATTGATTACAACAAAAAAGGGTAAATCGGGTAAGGCCAGCATTGAAATCAATTCATCTTATTCTTCGCAAAACGAAATCAGGCGCTTGCCCCTTTTAAACAGGGATCAGTTTATCAATTATATAAAAGAAATCAATCCCGGCTATTTACCCGGAAATGCTAACACTGACTGGCAACACCTGATTTTCAGAAGGGGCGAAATTCATACTACGCAGTTGTCTTTTTCAGGAGGTTCAGATGGGGTTCGGTATTATGTATCTGGCTCCTTATACAACCAGCAGGGAATTATTACTAACTCATCTTACAAACGATTTTCAGTAACCAGCAATATTGATTTTGCTGCCAAAAGCTGGTTAAACATTGGTATTAATTTATTTGCTCGCTCAGCAAAAACTAACGGGGTAAGAACACAGGAAGGCACAGGTGGTATATCAGGTACGGGTGTTGTGGCGGGTGCCTTAAAGTTTGGACCAGATCAATCCGTTTACCGGTTAGACGGATCTTATACTTTGGGTGTAGTGGGCGATCCCATTGATAACCCCTACGCAGTGGCTAAAGAATTGCAAATGGAAATGCTTGGCAACCTCTACCAGTATAATTTTTATGCGGATGTACAGCTATTAAAGAATTTAAAGTTTAAAACTACTTTTGGTTCATTCGCCAATAACCAGCGTACCGGTGAATTTACCCCAAGCACTTTAAACGCAGGCAGAAATGTTGGCGGAGATGCCCTGGTCAATAAGGAAGTAAAAAACAGCTATATCAACGAAAACTTCCTAACCTACACCGGTAATATTTCAAAAAAAAACAAGTTGATTTTGTTGACGGGAGTATCGTACCAAAAATTTTTGAGTGAAGATTTTGGTGCCCGAAGCCAATCTTTTTTGTCCAATTCCGTTTCCTTCCGCAATCTTTCAGGAGGTTCGGTTTCATTGCCGGCCAATACCGCTTTAGCAGAATCCCAACTTGCCTCTTTATATGGCAGGGCTAATGTTAATTTTTCAGATAAATACCTGTTTACATTAAATGCCCGCTACGACGGATCATCCAACTTTAGCAGGAATAACAAGTGGGCATTTTTTCCTTCTGCAGCCTTTGCGTGGAATATGCGCAACGAACCATTTATGGAAAACCTGCAGGTAATCAATAGTTTTAAATGGCGTTTCAGTTACGGCCTTACAGGAAACCAGGCCATCAGCCCTTATCAAACACTGGCAAGGTTTTCTCCTGTTTTTACATTTGTAAATGGCTTGCCGGTAAATGCGGTAAGGCCTACCACCATTGCAAATGATAATTTAAAGTGGGAAACCACTGCCCAACAAAATATCGGGGTTGACATATCGTTGTTTAATAACCGGTTAACTTTTACAGCAGATTACTACAAGTCCGTAACCAGCGATTTATTATTTGATGTACCCTTACCCCAGTATTCAGGGTACAGCACGCAGATTAAAAACATTGGCAAGATTGAAAATAAGGGCGTTGAATTTACCGTCGGTACAAAAAACTTATCAGGCAGGCTGCAATGGAATACCGGTTTCAATATTTCTTTCAACAGGAATAAGGTATTAGAATTACCCAATTCCAGTGATATTATTTATGCCAATGCGCCGGGGCACATGGTAGGGATAGCCAATTCGGCGCAAATATTACGGGTTGGGCAACCAATAGGAAGTTTTTTTGGATGGGTGTATGAAGGGGTATACCAGAATGGTGCAACGTTTTTACCAGGCGCAGGTTTCGAACAGGCGCCAGGGGGCGAACGCTTTAGTGATTTAGGTGGTAAGAAAGACGGGAATGGCAAGCCACTTTTTCAACCGGATGGAATGTTAAACAATGATGACCGGACGATTATTGGTAACCCCAATCCTCGATTTATTTGGGGACTCACTAATGATTTTATTCTCAAAAATTTTGATCTGAATGTTTTCATGCAGGGCTCACAGGGCAATGATATGCTGAGTTACACATTGTTGGAACTGGAAAATCTTTCGGGTATTAATAATGCAACAACAGAAGCCTTAAACAGATGGAGACCCTCCAACACCAATACCCATTTGCCAGCCGCATTTGCAGGCAGGCCGCAGCGGGTTTCATCCCGTTGGATATTTGATGGTAGTTATGTACGGCTAAAAAATATAGCGGTGGGTTATTGCCTGCCTGGCCATACTCTCACGAAGCTGAAATTACAGCGGTTGCGTATTTACGTAAGTGCGCAAAATATGATTACAATTACAAAATACAGGGGCTACGATCCGGAAGTAAACTACCGCAATTCCAACCTCAACGCAGGAGTGGATTATGCCAGTTATCCCAACGCAAAATCTTTTACCGCAGGTGTAAATATCGGATTTTAAGTAGAAAAATTAAATTGACTGAACAAAACATAGGTTTATATTGCACGGAAATATTGCCAATCAATACCCTGTTAATTATTGACTTATTCATTACTAATTGAACAATGCAATCAAACCCATCAATTGCAAAACCACATTACCCCATATTAGACGGACTGCGTGGCGTGGCAGCCTTTATGGTGGTTGCATTTCATATTTTTGAGGCACATGCCCTAAACCGTTTCGGACAAATTATCAACCACGGTTACCTTGCAGTGGATTTTTTCTTCCTGCTGTCCGGCTTTGTTATTGGCTATGCTTATGACGATCGCTGGGGCAAAATGACGCTGGGCGGATTTTTCAGGCGCCGTTTGGTAAGGCTTCAACCGATGGTAGTGATGGGTACCCTCATCGGTGCATTGTGTTTCTACTTCCAGGATTCGGTATTATGGCCGGGGATCAGTGAAGTGCCTGTGTGGAAGATGCTGATCATTATGCTGATTGGCTTTACGCTGATTCCGGTACCGCTTTCCATGGATATCCGGGGCTGGACTGAAATGCATCCGCTGGATGGCCCGGCCTGGTCTTTATTCTTTGAATACATAGCCAATATTATGTACGGCCTCTTTGTAAGAACATTTTCAAAAACAGCCTTGTCGGTATTGGTATTATTGTCGGGTATTGCGTTGATTCACCTTGCAGTAACCGGTGTTAATGGCGATGTCATCGGTGGCTGGTCGCTTGAACCGGCTCAACTACGCATTGGATTTTCACGAATGATGTATCCATTTTTCGCCGGCTTACTACTCAGCCGTATGGGGAAACTGGTACAGGTTAAACATGCCTTTTTTTGGTGCAGCCTGTTAATAGTAATCGTACTCTCTATACCAAGGATCGGCGGTACGGAACACCTGTGGATGAACGGGCTTTATGACTCACTGAGCATTATTATTATGTTCCCGCTGATCGTATTCCTGGGGGCAGGCGGTGAGATAAAAGGTAAATGGGCCACCCGCATCTGTAAATTCTTTGGCGATATTTCTTACCCCATATACATTACGCACTACCCGATTATATACATTTACACCGGGTGGGTAGCTGACGATAAAATTCCTATGAGCGAAGCATACCCCGTTAGCCTGCTCGTTCTTATCTCCTGTATCATACTTGCATATGCCTGCCTGAAGTTTTATGATGAGCCGGTAAGGCGATGGTTAAACAGGAAAATATTGAGGGGTAATTAATGGCTATCACAAAGAAGGCAAATGATGCATTTTGATAAATGAAGCAAGTGCAATGGTATTGCTTAAAGGGTATAAAAATGAACTTGCTCAATCCTTAATAGAAACAAATTGCATTAGTGCTTTGACCTTATTGCATTCAACCATAAATACGGGAATAGTACAACCGATACAACTATATTGAAAAACAAAAGCCACCCCGGTATGGAATGGCTTTTAGAATATTATTCTTTGAATCAACTTACTTTCTCCAGGTTGACTGCTATTTTTTTATCTTTTGAAAAATACTTCATGATCATTACATAGCCGGGCTTGGCACGGGCAATAAAATATTTTACATTTTTTTCTTTTTCAAGATTGAAACGCTTTTTCGTGTAGCCCTTTTTTTCATTGATACTGAGCGCCACGGTACCATAGGTTTCTTCTCCAAAAGAGCCTCTTGCAAGAATCGTTTTTTTAATCCCGGTCATGCCTTCATCTGTATACATGTAGCCAAACTCATGCTGGTAGGTGAGTAACCTCGCCATTAATCCAATGGGTATGCCATCCGTTGGCATGTACACTCTTTCTTTATCCTTTTCAATTTTTTCCAGCGCAGTGGCTTTCATACTGTTGTTGATGCGAAGCAAAAACATATCGCCGATGGTAGCTTGTGCCGCAGATGCCTGCCCCTGTGTAAGAATTTTCATTGCCATGCCGCCGCCACTTACCGTTTTCCTAAAGAATTCTCCCACCATCACCATACTGCCGTCCGGCATCATCAATATATCGTGTGCCTTTATATATCCGTCTTCCGATTTGTTTTCATTCTTCATGTCCAATACGCTGCCCAGGTCGTTCAGAAAATTGAAATCCTTGAGCGTGCTTATTTCCCCGGTCAGGTCATTCAATTCGCCGATGCTAAAGCCATTGGGTTTTGCCGTAAAAAATTTATCACTTACATCAGCCATGCTGCTTACAATCTTCAACTTCCCATCGTCATTTTTTTTAATCAACATCGGTTCATAAGACAACCCCTTAATGTCCATTGTTTTTTTGAAAAGCTCTTTACCATCATTTACACTCAATCCTATCAAAAAGATGGTGGCGTCTCTATCCATGATACCTCCCCTGTCCATTTCAAAAAACAATATGGTATTGGCTGTTGTGCCAAGCAGGTAAAGGTCTGACCGGTCGCCCTTATCCGCAGAGATGCTTTTTTCCCATGCCAGCTTTCCGTTCAAACCAATCATCTGGATATCTACTCCACCCGTTTTCGCCTTGCTTTGATATACGGTTACAAAACCCTTTCCTTCTATATTATCTGTTCCCTCGTACATCGCTTCCATTTGATCAGCAACAGCAGCGCCAAACATGCCTTTTTTTACCTTATCCGGATCGTAGGAAATGAGGCCTTTTTCCTTTCCCTTAAGATCAAATATTTTTACAAATCTTGCATACCCGTCTTTTTTATCCCGGTCAAAAAAACTCAGCAGGATCTGGTTCGATTCGTACACGGCACGTCTTAGTTGCAGGTTTTTCGGACCTTTAAATTCATTGCTGCCAATTTCCTTCAGGTTCTCATCCAGGATAGCCAAATGATACATGGCGGCGTTTTTCATTTTATCCATCTTGTAGAAGAAAGCATACCCTACAATCTGTTTGTTGTTGGTAATCTCTACTGTATTCCGAACTTCTACATCGATTACATTTTCAAACTCTTTGCTTTGCGCCAAAACACTGAAACTGATCAGCGCCGAAAGCAGTGTAAGGGTACATTTTAATTTTCTCATGGTGATTTTATTTTGATTAAATATTGATACTTGCTGTTTGGGTATTTTCTATTGAATGCTGTAGTTGCATTCACTGCTTCTTTTGATGCTACCTGCGTATTACGCATCAGCAGCGCAAAGTCCATATCCTCGGTACCGGAAGCGCCTGCATTGTTTAAGAAGTAAGCAGAGAGCTTATCGAGGTCGGTAATGCCTGCATCAAAAAGATAATCCTGTAACAATTTTAAGGTGGTTTCGGCGGATGCTTTCACATTCACCGTATTGAAACGTTGCAGGTGCTTGTCGCTCCAATACAATTGAGAAAAGCAAAGCGAAAGGAACTCATTGTAGATGGCAGGAGGATAATTATTTTGTAGGGCGAAGATGCAAAAATGAATACAAAGCCCGATGGCATTTTTCTCATACAGGTTTCTTACAATTTCCAGCATTGCTTTTTCTTTATAAGCAATATTAACCGGGCTAAGTGATGTGCAGCAATTGAGGGCTGGCTTTGGCCCCTGCCCGGCCACTGCCTCGTATCTTTTTATACAATCAGGATGTGTTTTTACTGAGTCTGCATCCTGGTCGGCATTCATGGTAACGGTAGCGGATGACAAGCCATTGTATTTACGCTTTACTACAAAAAAAGATTGATCAACCGGGGCCTTTTCAAAAAAAGCCTTTAAGGAATACAATGCCGGTGAGGTGAAAAGAGCGTCGGACAGATCCAGTTTTAATAAAAGTACAGCGCCATTGATTTTGTTGAAACCAGCACGCTGAATCAACACTGCTGCCAAACTATCGGCTTCACTTTCCTTGTAAGTGCTGTGCCTGCCGGTTTCCACAGAAAAATTTTTCATCAGTTTCCTGAATCGTTCATATTTGCCATCCCTGCTTTTTTTAATATCTTTTAGTTCTTCTTTAAAACCTTCCGATGTAAGTGTGGCGATATTGTTCTCCACCTTGCTTTGCAAATGCTGCAGCACCTGGTGACTCATTTCATGCGCCAGTACGAGCGCCAATTCATCATCGTTGTCGATCCATAAAAAAAGCCCGAGGTTTACCATGATGGTTCCTTCACCATAGCAGGCCGCATTGGGCACGGCCGACCGGTTGATATAGAATTGAATACTGTCGAAAGAGTAGTTTTTATTGGCAGCGACGATCCGGTTGGCAATGCTGTTGCATCTATTCAATAAAAGCGTATCGTAAATAACAGCATCATTTTTAAATATCTGCATCAATGCCGTATTTCGATCGGTCATCATTTCCAGGTACCATGCCTGGGCAGATTTTTCAGAATACTTTACGGGCACGGTATATTTTTCCAGTTGATGTATCCGGGATTGATATTGAGTAGCGCCAAGTGGAGAAAAAGCGATGGAGTTTTGCTGCGCATGTATGTTACCAGGATGAATTGCGGTAAACAAAATGGCTACAAAAATTTTGACCGGTATGCTGGCAGCAGGGTACTTCAGAAAAGAAATCATTAGGGTGCAAATTAGAATTGGGGGTAAATATAGGCAAATATGAATTATGCAAATCAGGTATTTAAAAGAGGTTGCATTTATCATTGTGTTTAGGATTACCTGCTTTATGCAGGTTACTCTTAATACAAAACAAAGGCTTTGCCGGGGTTGGCAATCTTTGGATCACATTAATTCACAGCGGTAATTTTATAATATTTTGATACTGGTTTTATGGAAAACTAACTTATGGAAAAGACAAAAAAAAACTCCCGGTAACAAAGTAATGCAATTTGCTGCACTATGGTTAGTGTCTTACATCATCTGTTTTTTGATTGTAAAGAAGTTTTAACCTGGCACGGCAACGGGAATAATTTTATCCATTCTTCCTGTGATCACTTTTGCCCTTTTTATTGCACCAGGTTAAAATAATAACCCGAAAAAATTCTTTTATATTGCGTATATTCATCTTATGAAAGTGTACGTAACCATCTTTCTTTTTTTGCTGATTGAGATTAGTTTTGGACAGGTAACAAATGTAAAATCAGGATCATGGAGTGACCATACCGTTTGGAGCAACAATATTATCCCCACCGATACCACGCGTATTATTTTAAGCTACAACATTCTTATTAACATCAATGCTTCCTGTAAATCTTTAAATACGAATGGCCACCAGGTTACTGTAAACCCCGGGAATACTTTGAATATTTCAGGAGTTGCCGCCCCGGTTGCCAACTTTACATTTGGCGGACCGTTTGTAGTACCGGCACCTGTTACATTTACCAATTCATCCATCCGTGCCACCAATTATCTATGGAATTTTGGTGACCCCGCAAGCGGGGTTAATAATATTTCAACAGCAGTCAATCCAACGCATCTCTATCAAAATGTTCCTTTTTTAGCAAACACTATCGTAACCTTGACCGCCACCGGCCCCGGAGGAACAGACGTGGATTCCCAGTATGTCGGCCTGTCCTGCGTGCCGCAGATTATAGAGGTGGGCCCCACCATTGATACACCTACCACCTGGGATCAATGTCATATTTATCATTGTAAAAGTTATGTCTCCGTAAACGCGCCACTTACCATTGAAGGGGCAACCGTTACTTTTGATCTTCAAAAAGGGATGCTTGTTCAGGGTAACGGAAAAATCATTTCGAGGAACGCAGTTTTTACATCTTCTGCCACTTCAAAAAAATATGGTGACTGGGCCAATATTTCTTTTGGCACTACTTCGGGCAACAGCATCACCGGTGGTGCCATACAGTATGCCGGCTACGCCTCGCTAAACGTAGAGCGGGCACTGAACATGGGATCCGGCACTAATAATACCGTTACCAAAGTTATATTTGAATATAACGCAGGTACACTTAACCAGCGGACGGCTACATTGGACATGTCAAGAAGCCCCCAAAGTTCCGTTGCAAAACAGAACCTGTTTTTTTCCAACTCCGGGCATCCCGTTTTAATAGGAATCGCCACCGATTTTGACAACAGCAATGAATTTAGTTTCAATCAAACCAATGCCATTTACGTGGATTGTGTGGATATTGACCAGGCACAAACGATGACCTGGACCAACAAACAGGTTCCCTATGTATTGGGTGGCTGGAGCGGCAACTCCTGGTCATTTGATCCCGGAAAAATTTTGATACTCGGTGATAGTGTTGTGCTGAAGTTTGCCCGCTATACCAACCCCGGTTTTACACTTTTTGTGCCGCAGGGCACTTTTCAAATTCAAAACTACAATGGTCCTGGCGTTGTGTTTACTGCTTATAATGATGATAGTTATTTAGGAGACTCCAATGGCGATGGCCCTTCAACAGGTACACCGGGGTTTTGGGAAGGAATTCAGACAACGGGGCCTGTATGGTATCAGTGGCTGAACATTTTATATGCAGCACATTGATAATGTTTATCCCGTGACTTTCGTCTTTAAGTGTACAGGAAAAATACACCCGGCCGAACGAACTGTTACTTTTTCAACACAAATTAAAAGCTGTTATCAAAATTGTTAAGTTTGCAAACAAAATTGTTTGATTCGCACATTTACATTTATGCCGCTCTAAGCAAGTCCTATGAAATATATATGCCTTTTTTTAATGACTTTTTGGGGCCCGTTATTTTCAGTTGCCCAGCAACCAACCAGTGAAGAAAAAGTACTGTATGATTTGATTATGCAATACAGGAAGGAAAATAACCTTCCCCCTGTTGCCCTATCAAAATCGCTTACGATGGTTGCCCAAACTCATGTGAGAGACCTTATCACCAACCGGCCAAACCAGGGAGGGTGTAATCTTCATAGCTGGTCGGCCAATGGTTCCTGGACAGCCTGCTGTTATACACCTGATCATGCACAGGCAGCCTGTATGTGGTCGAAACCAAGGGAATTAACCAGTTACAAAGGCAACGGATACGAAATTGCCTGTAGCACCACCGCTTTGTTAATTACTGCTGAAATTGCGATCAGCACCTGGAAAAAAAGTGCGGGTCATAATGAAGTAATTCTAAACAAGGGTATTTGGAAAAGCAATGGATGGAAATCTATTGGCATTGGAATAAACGGTGGCTATGCGGTGATATGGTTTGGAAAGGAACCGGACGGAAATTAATATACGCCTGCATTTATTTTATAGCTTCCCGATCATAAAAACTGGTATTTTATAAAGGGGGCCATTGACCGTCATTAATAAAATTACCGCAGTTAGTTTCCAACAACAAGTATGTTCCAGTAAATATCATAGTTCACAGGATTTGGACTGGTATTGAGGAGCCTGGCTTTGCAACTGTTATTGTCGCAGCCATACAGGATGAGTTGCACCCTGTGCAGTTCACCTGATGTGCCGCCGGACAGTGCTTCATCGCCCACAAAAACCCTTGGCGTATTGACAAATCCCCCGCCAAAACCCAGCGAACCTTCACCCGATAACTGGTGACCGGCCAGTATGGCGGTAAATTTGGGAGTAGTAAAACTGTAAACCTTTAAATTAGTGGCTGAGCTGGGGTTATAAGCAACTCCCTTGCCGCCATTAACAGTCATGCTTCCGTCCACAATTGCATTTGCTTCAACTTTTATATCACCGTTCACATGTAGCTTTTCAGTAGGTGCAGTTGTACCAATGCCTACGTTTCCGCCGTTTGCAATTACCAGCCGGCTGGTGCCGCTTTCCATAACAGAAAAATAATTACTTGCACTACTGTAATTTAATACCCATGTCTTCGCATCAGTTGTATTGTAAAGTGCAATCCCCCCGTTATTTACCTGTAACTTATAGCCAGGGTTAACAGTACCAATTCCGACAGAACCGGCAACATAAGAATTTGAGGTTGTGTTGATACTGCCTATTACGTCAAGTTTGTAATCAGGGGTGGAAGTGCCAATTCCTACGTTTTGAGCAACTAAATGTGCGCCGGTAATAATAAAAAGCGCAAATCCTAACATGATACTTTTCATAAAAAATATTTTACTCTAATTTAATTGATTTTATTTAGAACTCAGATCAATGTGAACAAGTCCATAATGAAGCAAAATACGATTGGTAACGGATGAGCCGCTGGTTTGCGCTTTGCTTATGTTGCCCTGTTTCCAAAATATTATGGCAGGATGCTGATACATCTCCTTTTGATTTCCCAGTAACTTATTTCGTTATTCAATATCATGTAATTGTTCTTTTAATACCGTCAATATCCTTCGCGTTGGCAATGAGCATTGCAGATTTATTTCGTCATACGGTATACCAGGATGCTTTTGATTTTATTGGCAAGGAAAGACCTTGCGTCGCACCAAATTCAATTTTGCTTTTGATTAACAGCAAGGTATGTGCGCAGTGTATCAGCATAGAAAACGTAGCGTCTCCCGAAATACAATGATGCGTTCCATTTAGAACAGCATGTATGATTTCCGGCAATGTTTCCTGCTCCCGTATAACCACTAAAGATTTACTCATCCTCTTATTATTTAAAATAAATATTCAATCACCATCGCTTTACAAGAACATTCGTCATAAATTTAAGCGACTTTGTTCAACTTTAAAATATAACTCATGAGAATGTTAACCTGTATGCTTTTAATTTTAAGTACCTGTTGCTTCGGACAGAATAACCAGATACAAAATATTGCTTCCGGACTTTCAACTGAACGGTTAAAAACAAACCTCTACTATTTGGCAAGCGGGCAATTGGAAGGCCGGGTAATGGGTAGCCGTGGCGATACATTGGCGGCAGAATTTATAGCCAGTTTTTTTAAGGAAAATCATTTGACAGCACCTTATAAAAATGAGACCAGTTATATTCAAGCCATCCACGCTTACAGAAAAAACTTCCTGCAATCGGAATTGATTATCGGTAATCAAAAATACGACAGTTGGAATGGCTGGGGGTACGCACCGCGTAACACGGAGACGGTACAGCTAAATAATATCCCTGTTGTTTTTGCCGGTTACGGAATTGAGAACAGTCGCTACAACGACTTTGCCAACATTGATGTGAAGGGCAAAATCGTTTTGCTCTTACCCGGTCAGCCTCAGGATAGCACGTGTGTTTACCTGTTAACAGGTACAAAACAACCGGCCAGTCTTCCTGCTTACCAAAACCTGCTGAAAGAAAAAGGGGCCGTTGGTATACTGATGTATAACAGCCGGTTTTCGGCAGACAGCTTAGCTCAAAGAAAGTCAGCCTTCCAGTCGGTTTACAAAAACAAAATATTGCCCGGTAATAGCCTGCCCCTGCTGATCCTTTCGGAAGAAAGGGCCAACGAGCTTTTAGCCGCGGCTCATAAAACCATTCGGGGCCTGGTAAAAGATATCAGCCATCATCAGCAGCCGCAATCATTTAATGCTGGTACCAATGCCAGTGTGCATATAAAGGTTGCCCTGGTGGAAGAAACCGCTCCCAACGTGATCGGCCTGATCAAAGGAACCGATCCAGCGGCAGGTTGTATCATATTGTCGGCCCACCACGATCACCTGGGCAGAAATGGAAAGGAGATTTACTATGGGGCAGTGGACAATGCCAGTGGTACCGTGGCGATTATGGAGATAGCCGTCTTAATGAACCAGGCTTTGGAAAAGGGGTTAAGACCTAAACGCACCATTGTGTTTGCATCCTATACCGGTGAAGAAAAAGGCTTACTGGGTGCCTATTACCTGGCAGCCAATCCTTTATTCCCGATGGAAAAAACCTGGGCGGTTATAAATATTGATATGATGGGGCGGGTAGATACTTTTTACAGCGGCAGAAGAGCGGATAGTAATTACGCTTATATACTGGTAAAGGATTCATTGAACCGGGGTTTACGAACCGCTTTATACTCCGCAAATGAAAAGCTTGGAAAACTAACACTGGATACTCATTATGAGCAGCCAGCCTTTATGCAAAGAAGATTGATGGGGTCCGACCAATACCCATTTTATTTAAAAGGTGTTCCGTTCATTAGAATTGATTGCGGCTTTAGCAAAGATTACCATCAGCCAACTGACACACCTGATAAAATTAATTATGAGTTATTGTCAAAACAGGTCAAGCTGGCCTTTTTAACCACCTGGAATATTGCCAATAATTAGTGAATATATGCACATGCGATAAAAAGCAAACATATAAAATCAATTGGTGGCCTGTCAACATAAATTTGTAAGTGATTAATTTACGTGGTGAGTCACCCCCAAAGGGTGACTC
>JANPIJ010000104.1:0-2348 GCA_031424955.1 Ferruginibacter sp.
GGCTGGTGTCCCCACCAGCCAGCATACAATTTGGAATGCACCCTATTTAAATTAGGATTATAAAGGTCTTATCAATATTTTAGCGAACATTTTAACCTAAACCCGCTTACCCGGCAATAATCTGTTACTATTATGAAATATCTGTTATTGATCTCTATTTGCATGGCTTCTATTGCATCCTACAGCCAAAGTAAAAAATTTTTCTTCAAATCAGGATCTGAGTATAATTTACCACGCAAAACAGAGGACCTGGCTTTTTTAGGCAATGAAAAAGATGGTATTGTAAATCTGTCCATTAAAAAAGATGAGCTAAACATTGTAAGGTTTGATCCTAAAACTTTAAATACCACCAATGAAAAGGTGATCGAATTACCTGAAGTCACCAAAAATTTCATTAGTGAAACGGTCATTGATTTCAATTCAAATTATTTCTGGATACACAGCGATTGGGATAAAAACGAGGAAAAAGAGTTCCTGTATTATGACAAGATAGACGTTGTTTCCGGTAAAATGGCAGAAACAAACCATAAAATGTTTGAGTCATCAAAGATTGCGGGTACCAGTTCCATGGCCGGGTTTTACCAATACAAAACCACCGATAAATACCAGTATAATTATGATGCGGACAGAAAAAAACTACTGGTAAGCTACCGGCTTGTTCCTGAGGAAAGGAACGATAAAAAAAATTATGACAAGATCGGCCTGCAGGTTTTTGATGAGAACCTGAATAAGCTTTGGGGAAATGTATTTACAATGCCCTACACCGAAGCAGTGATGGACAATTCGGATTTTTCAGTAGATTCCAAAGGCAATGCTTACCTGCTTGCGAAGGTGTATGACTCTGAAAAAAGAAGGGAAAGAGATAAGAGTACCGGGGCGCCTGCCTATCATTACGAGGTGCTGAAATTTACAAAAGACAACAAAAAGATCATCAGCGCTACAATTGCCATCAATGATAATTTTATCAGGGAAACCACATTGATCGAAAACTCACTGCATGAAATGATCATTGCATGTACTTATAGCAAGAAATCGAGAGGTACTGGCACCGATGGAATATTTTTAGCGACACTGGACCAAAATGGTAAAATTGCTAAATACAAGAACGGGTATTATGAATTCCCATTGAGCGAAATCGAAAAATTTGAATCTGCCCGAACCAAAAGAAGGATGGAGAAAAAAGATGATTATGAGATCCCCAATTTGAAAGTAAGGGATGTTTTGATTGAAGGCGATGGAAGTGTATTTATTGCCTGTGAAGAGTACTATATTATATCGCACATGTATACCAGCTCAACCGGCTACTCTACCTATACATACACCTATCATTATGAAGATATGCTGGGTGCGAAGATCAACGCTTCCGGTAAATTTGAATGGTTGCGCAAAATACCCAAAACACAAAGAGGCGGCAACGGCCGGGGCACCATGAGTTTTAAATTGATCAGTGATGCTTCGGGCTATTATTTTTTATACCTCGATAACCTGAAAAATTTGAGTATCGCAGAAGATGAAGTTCCCAAGGCACATATAGACGGTTTTGGCGGACAGGTAATTGTAAGCAAATTAGACAAGAGCGGTGTTTTAAGCAAAGAACTTCTTTTTGATACCAGGGAAGAAGAGATGATGATCTTCCCCGCCGCTTTTGACAGGATCAATGGCAACCAGTTTATCGGCCGGGCAAAACTTAAGAAAAAAAATATGTTTAAGCCTTTACTCATAACAGTGAATTAATACCAGGGGGCGGTACAATTATTTTCGTTCCGCGTCGCCTCCTGAAAACTTCACAGGCGAGTCAGCACTAATTCTTTTTCGTTTTTAATTTACCCGGGTTGCAGACGGAGATTTTTTTTGTTGCGATCCAAATCATTACGCATAAAAAATGCCGGAAGTTTTTGAAAAAACTACCGGCATTACCTTTTCATTCCTCCTTCAAATCAGTCGGTTACTTTTTGCCAATAACAGCATTTTTACCACAACTGGTGCATTTGCCGTCTTTTACAGCGGCGATATCGCCAGCTACCATGCATTTATTTTGTTTCACCACTTTCAACTTCATTTGCTCCTTGGGTGATAAATTTGAATAGGTAAACTGGTTTGCGCAATTTTCCGAATTATCCATCACCAGTTCATGGGATTGTGCAGTGATGTTCGATTTCATCAGGTCGCTTTTCATCTGCTCTTTAGCGGACCGGTTGGTTGCAACAACATTATTGCTGATTTTAGCGGGTGTGGTATTCATTTTTACCACTTCCATTTTCATTTGCTCCTTTTTGGAATTGCTATTATTGTTCTGAGCCAATGCTCCTGTAGATGCCAAGGTGAATAATGATATAAGTATGATATTA
>JANPIJ010000105.1:0-56549 GCA_031424955.1 Ferruginibacter sp.
GTGGTCGATTTTAGGGCAACCGGTTTTTTAATTGACGGCAAAGGGTACCTTGTGACCAATGCACACGTTATTGGCCGGATGAAAAACATTTATATTGAAAACAAGAAGGGGGAGTTTTACCGGGCTGAAGCGTTGTACACTGATAAAGAAGTGGATTTGGCTATCTTAAAAATCACAGACACTGCATTTAAAGCGATTACTAATTTACCGTATAGCATAAAAAAGGGTAACTCAAGTCTGGGTGAACATTTCTTTACTTTAGGATTTCCGAGAAATGAAATTGTTTATGGCGAAGGATATGTAAGCGCTAAATCGGGTAATGACGGAGATTCTACAGCTTACCAGCTAACAGTATCCGCTAACCCCGGTAACAGCGGCGGACCGGTTATTAACCATAACGGCGAAATAATTGGCATTATTACTGCCAAAGATTCAAAAGCAGATGGGGTGGTTTATGCAGCGAAATCAAAAAACATTATCAACATCCTGGAAAAATTGAAAAAGATGGATGATAAATACCAGGTTATTAAAACACCCGCCAATAATGATCTGAAAAAACTGGACAGGGAACAACAGGTAAAGAAAATGGAAGAGTTTGTATTTATGGTGGTAGGAAATTAACTTTAATAAATCCCTAAAACGAATAAGGCGGCACCTACCAATGGGCCGCTTTTTTTATTGAGATATTGGATATTGGGATATTCAACCTAAAAATCCCAATATCCCATATCGTCATCAATATCCTTTTTGCACTATCACAATATCCACATTTCCATAGCTCAATATCATTTCCGCAAAGTTCTATGCCCAAAGCGACACAGGATATTCCCCATCTGCCACCAACTTATCAACACTGGCTTTTACATCCGGTGCGTCTTCCTTATAAGTTACTCCAAACCATTGCGCAGATGTAGGTATAACTTTGATAGTACCATGTTGGTTTTGCACAAAATCGTCACCTAATAATGGTATAAAAAACTCTGCTTTTATATCCTGGTAATTTGCTTTTACAAATTCATGGAATAATTTTCCTGTTGCATCAAACATGGTTGGAGGAAAGCACCAGAAATTCATGGAAACACTGGAATCGAATGGCACTTCATGTTTACCGTCATTTTCTTCGTACACAATTTTATCCCCTTCTTTATAAATTTTTGTTCGCTCTTTTATACTTACCAAGTTGCTATTTGCATCCACTTCACATACCCCCCTGCTAACAGTGCCGTTTTCGCTGAGTGTTTTCGCCAATTCGTACCCAATGATTGAATAAGTGTGATCATTGCAATCATTAATCAAAAATGCCGCTGCTTTCTCAAATGAATCCTTGCCATAAAAATCATCTGCATTGATAACTGCAAAAGGTTCTTTTATTGCATCTTTGGCGCACAATACAGCGTGGGCAGTTCCCCATGGTTTAGTGCGCTCTGCGGGTATTGTAACATCCGGTAAAAAGGCATCTTTTTCCTGGTAAACATATTCAGTAGCAATTTTCCCTTTTAGTTTAGGTTCAAAAATTGCTTTAAAATCATCTGCAAAATCTTTCCGGATAATGAATACTACTTTGCCAAATCCTGCACGGATGGCATCATAAATTGAATAATCCATAATCGTTTCTCCAGACGGACCAAACGATTGAATTTGTTTCATACTACCGTAACGACTCGCCATTCCAGCGGCCAAGATTAAAAGAGTTGGTTGCATATTTAAATGTATGATTGATGATTTAGTTGCAATTTTGCGTAGGCGAAATTAATATATTCAGGCTACAAAATACAAAAATGCTTTTTCCCACCAAGGATGCAATTAACCAGCAACTAAACGATGATTTGTTTTACCAAAAACAAGTACATTTATCCGTTTTAAGATTAGATGCCATACACCCAGTGGTTTCCGGAAATAAATTATTTAAGCTGCATTACTTTTTACAAACTGCAATACAGCATTCATACGAAGGCATAGTAACTTTTGGGGGAGCGTATTCCAATCATTTGGTAGCTTCTGCATTTGCGTGCAAAATAGCCGGCTTAAAATGCACCGCTATTGTCAGGGGTGAGCAACCTGCTTTTTTATCGCATACGCTTACCAGCTGCCGTAATGAATATGACATGGTTGTAAAATTTATTTCCAGGAAGCAATACGAAGAAAGAGAGCAGCCTTTTTTTGCAAAGGACCTACAATTGGAGTATCCTAATTATTTAATAGTTCCGGATGGTGGTTATCATCCCATGGGTGCAGCAGGTGCTGCATTGATAATGGATTTAATAGATGAAGATGCAACACATATCTGCTGTGCGGTGGGTACAGCTACTACGCTTGCGGGCCTGTTACTGGGCAAAAAAGAAAATCAACAAATAATTGCGATCCCCGTATTAAAAAATATGCATGACCTGCAGTACAGAATCGAATATTTAACAAATTGTAAATACTCCGGTAAACACCTGCAAATCATGCAGGATTATCATTTTGGAGGATATGCAAAAAAAAACCAGGAATTAATTGATTGCATGAACCATGGTTACCAAAAATACAAGCTGCCAACGGATTTTGTATACACCGGGAAACTGATGCACGGAGTAATAGACATTATCAAAAACGATTTTTTTCCAAAAGGCAGTAAAATAGTTTGCCTTCACACAGGAGGTTTACAAGGCAACTTATCGTTACCCCCCGGCACTTTAGTTTTTTAATGATTTAACATAGTTGTTATCTTTGCAGCCATCAGTTTTATTCAATTCCGTGTTTATTTATTATGCTTAAATTCATTTTAGCCCTGTTCATATTTTTCACCTCCTTTAACGGAATTATTGTTGCCCAGGACACCCTTCCCAAAATTTCTGTAAAAAACAGGGATGGAAAAATCATTATCAGTTGGTTAAATACCTACGGGGCTAAAATAAATAATATCAATATTCAGCGTTCCCAGGACAGCATCAAAAAATTTACAACTATCGGGACCGTGTTAAACCCATTGAATAGAGAGAATGGATTTGTGGATTCTAAATCACCCGGTGGTAAAATTTTTTACCGGGTTTTCGTTGCCTTTGATGGCGGTGACTACCTGTTTACACGTTCTTACAAGCCGGTAGTGGACAGTTCGACTCAAACTGAAACAGCATTCGAGCAAGAAAGAAAAGAATTAGAAAAAGAAAATGCGAAGCAGGTCACTAATAACGGATTTGTACCCAGCAAATTTGTTTTTACAGGAAAAGACAATAATGTGATCATTAACTTGTCGAATGCCGCTACCCAAAAATTTTCGATTCATTTTTTTGATGAAAATGAAAAGCCTGTTTTCGAATTACACAACATTAAAGAGCCTTATCTTATTCTTGATAAAGTTAACTTCCTTCATTCCGGATGGTTTAAATACCATTTATTTAATAATAATATCCTGCTCGAAAAATTTAAATTCTTTATCCCGAAAGATGGCAGGAATACCACTGCGGGAAAGGAGCGTTATAGATAGTAGGTTATCAGTATTTGTATCTAACTGCTGAGATTGACATCGAACACCTGCTTAAAATTACACCGCAGGCTATCTTTCACTGCTTCCAATTCCACCATAGAATTTAGTTCCCTTTCCATTGAAGTGACTTTCTTATTTTCGATGCCACAGGGAATGATATGATCAAAATAACTAAGGTCAGTATTGGCATTCAAAGCAAAACCATGCATTGTGATCCACCTGCTGCAACGTACTCCCATTGCACATATCTTCCTTTCACGGCCTTTTATACCGGGTTCTATCCATACGCCTGTTTCCCCCATACTCCGTTCACCCGCTATTCCAAAATCAGCCAGTACTAATATAATCACCTCTTCCAGCGCTCTTAAATACTTCCCAATATCGGTATAAAACTTTTCGAGGTCAATAATGGGATAGCCAACGATTTGTTGTGGTCCATGAAAGGTGATATCTCCCCCCCTATTGGTCTTAAAAAAATCAATCCCCCTGTTTTGCATTTCCGCTTCGCTGATCAGGATATTTTCCATATGACCGCTTTTGCCCAATGTATACACAGGTGGGTGTTCACAAAGCAATAAATAATGATGGGTTGATAATTGGCTATTGGAATCACGTTCTCCATCAGCTAATACTCCGTTTACGCCTGCTATAAGTTTCTTCGCAAGGTCGGCCTTTACCTTAACATTCTCCTGTAATAAACTTTCCTGGTAATCCCAGGCAACTTTATAATCAATAATCCCTAAATCTTTGTATGTTACTAACTGCTTATCCAATGTAATTGATTTATTTTGCAAAGGTAAATGAAATGGGCAATGGGCAATGGGCAAGGAGCAATATTGAATGATGAATGGAGATAGGAGTGATATATAACAGGTAACTGGCTTACATTGGATACTTTTAAATTCTGTACCCAATGCAATTAAACTAAGTATAATGGACAATGAATTGATAACTACGGAGGAAGATCTCCAGGAAAGTGAAGAGTTATATGAACGCTTGGTGATTGATATTCCGAAAGGGCAGGAACCGCTACGTATCGACAAATTTTTGATGAGCCGTATTGAAGGAGCTACACGCAACAAGATACAGCAAGGCATCGAAAATGAAATGGTGCTGGTAAATGACAAGCCTGTTAAAACGAATTATAAAGTAAGGCCCTATGACAGGATCATTGTATTTAGTAACCGCCACCCGGAATCAAATGATATTGTTCCGGAAAATATTCCGTTGAATATTGCATACGAAGATGACGATGTATTACTGATTAACAAGCCTGCAGGATTAGTGGTGCATCCCGGAAGTGGAAACCATAGCGGCACCTTGATTAACGGGGTGGCTTATTATTTAAAACAACAAAACCCGGATATTGAAGAAAGCGGACTGGCACGATTTGGAATGGTACACCGGATTGATAAAAACACAACCGGATTGCTGGTGCTGGCAAAAACGCCAAAGGCCATGACCGATCTCGCCAAACAATTTTTTAACCATACGGTACACCGCAGGTACATTGCACTGGTATGGGGCGATTTTGAAGAAAACGAAGGTACCATCACCGGGCATGTAGGCAGGCACCAGCGTTTTAGAAAACTATTTACCACCTATCCAGAGGGAGAGCATGGGAAAGATGCCATCACCCATTATAAAGTACTGGAAAGATTTAATTATGTAACATTGGTGGAATGTCGCCTTGAAACAGGCCGTACTCACCAGATACGGGTACACATGCAACATATTGGCCATCCTTTATTTAATGATGATTTTTACGGGGGAGATAAAATTGTAAAAGGCACCGTCTTTACCCGCTACAAACAATTTGTCGACAACTGTTTTGCATTGTGCAAACGACAAGCCTTACATGCAAAAGAGCTGGGATTTATTCATCCCACCACCAGGCAGCCCATTCTTTTTGAAAGCGATTTGCCTGATGATATGGTGGCAGTAATTGAAAAATGGAGAAAGTACAGTGCAGATAAAAATGATATCAGTTAATTTTTTGGACCGGCATAAGAGAGCCTTTTTAGCTGCAGAAGCAACTTGTCCGCCGGGGCAGATCGGAATCTTGTACCTTCTATTTTTGCATTCCTCAACGGCATTCGATGAGGACTCCCTTTTCCCTGATAGAAGAAAGTTTAAAATTCCTGCAAAAAGAATACTGAACTACTTTGGCATTGATAATAATTAAAATGCATAAAAGAAATAAACACAATTGACAGAAATCAACACAACTACAAATCAAACAATGCTCAATAATTCCTTATACCGTTTCAGGATAGTGGCCTTTTTAGAAGGGTGCTCCTTTTTGCTATTTGCCATTACAATGCCATTAAAATATATGATGGATATGCCCAAACCCAATTATGTAGTTGGCATGGCACATGGGGTTTTATTTTTATTGTACATCTTTCTATTATTGCAGGTAGCTGCGGAATATAAGTGGCCGCTAAAAAAAATAGCGCTGGCATTTATAGCATCGCTGCTTCCTTTTGGAACATTTTATGCCAGTAAAAAATTATACCCGGCAATCAATTAATTTACTTTTCCTTTTTTCCTTAATTGCTGATTGGCAGATGTAACCTTTTCAAAACGATCATCATAATCTTTTTGCAGGGTGTTCATCACCCTGTCCCAAAAGGTGAAATACAAGCCATAGTTTCCTTTAAAATACTGATGGTGCATGTTGTGGTTTACCGAAGTATTGATCCACCTGCCAAACCAATGTTTATTAAATCCCCTGTGATACAATTCAAACCCCAAATGCCCGTAAACATTATAGGCGGTCATAAAAACCAGGAACACTAAAATATGGACAATATGCACAGGTATTGTAAATGCAAATACATAAATAATCCCTGATTCTATCACTGCCTCCGCAGGATTAAAAGCAAAAGCCGCCCATGGAGATGGGTTGGTGCTTTTGTGATGGATGATATGAAAAAATGTAAATAGTTTGGGATGGTGCATCAGCCGGTGGGTAAAATAAAACCACGTGTCGTGCATTATCAACATTACAGGAAAGATCAAAATTGAATACCAAACAGAATGGGCGTTAATATTTGGGTAGATGGTTGTATACGGCTTTACAAAAGGATGATTAAGCACTAAGGGCACCATGGCGAAAATAAGGAAGGTAACCACTGAATAAATTATCTCCCGTTGATAATCTTTGCCAGCCGGCCAGCGTGGTTGTATTTTGGAAAACCTGCTTCTTTGCTTTAACAGAACATAAAAAATAAGGAAGGCGATACCTCCAAAAAGTACATACCTGATAATACTCAATATAAATACATAGAGTGCCTGCGCCCCAGGAGATGAAGGTAAAAGCATGGTGGATCAATTTTAAAAAGGACTAAATTTTCATCGCTATGTTTAATAAGCAACAATAAAATAAATCATCCCCTTGTCAGGTATATTCTTCATTTTCGTTCGGCATAAATATGCTTTTGTATCTGCCTTATTTGGCAATGGCTACCCCTACAAAGGAATCTGCTGTGCCATAATACAAATACCATTTTTTATTAAAAAACACCAACCCTTCGGAAAAGGTGGTGCCTGCCTTATACTGCCCCGTTACTTCATGTGGCAAAGAAGGTTTCAAAATACAGGTATCGGTTCTATAAATAATTTTTTCCTTATCATTTATATCAAACACCACCTGCCCTACCGAATAAGTCCCTTTCGGCAAACTGCTATCGGCTGTTTCGTTGGTTGCATTTTTACCATTATAGATCAACAGGATGCCCCTGTCAGTAATCAATGCGGGAGGGCCGCATTCGGTGAGGTCGCTGTCAAATTTACCGGGCCTCGTCATCATTGCCTTTTTCAATTCCCCTTTGCCGTCAACCATTGGATGCCAGTCAGACAAATTATCCGACCATGCCAGGTTTACAAAATGTTCACCCCAGTACATCCAATAATTACCGTCGATCTTAGCAAGCACGGGCCTGCCATTTTTCATTTTAGTTATCATGGAGGCTGACTTGGAGGCCACATTCAAAAACTTACCCTTGTAAGCCGCGGCAAAAGCTGGCCCCTTTTTTACCCAGTGAAAAAGATCGTTGGAAGCGGCAATGGATAAACGCGGCACATCATAGTTCCAGCTTGTATACGCCATCACATATTGGCCATCTTCAGTTTCCACTACACGGGGATCTTCGCAGCCGCCCGGGTAATCATACTGTTTAAAATTACCATCAGGATATAATACCGGTGTTGGATGATTTTTAAAATGAATACCATCCTCACTAATAGCAATGCCAATTCTTGACGTTCGTCCGCCCAATATTGCTGCAGGATTATCCTCACTGCGGGTAAATATATACACTTTGCCATCTTTCACTATTGCCGCGGGGTTAAATACATCCGCTTTCTGCCAGCGAACATTTTCTTTCTTCAGGGAATCATAAAATACCAGGGTAGAGTCTGCCTTTAAAATGGGGTTTTCAGCAGGTTTATAAAAGCCAGATAAATCTTCAAGCCGGGGATTTTGGTCATTACAACCTGCAAATAAAATCAGTGCAAATAAATATAAATGCTTTTTCATACCGCAGCGTTTAAATCGTTTGTATTAAAGCTAACTGTTTTCATTCGATACCAGTACATAAAACATTTTGGGGAAAGAGGAAATCAACATTTGAAAGGTATTGCCGGATTAATACCTGCAACTATATCAACTATTCTGCTTTTAAATCTTATTTGTAAGAAAAATAAATTTCAGTTGCCCCATACCCATAAGAAGCGTGGTATTGGTTCACAAAAGATTTAACTTCTTTTTTTAACCGCAACGATTCATGTATCTCATCCCTTAGTTTTCCAACGCCAACACCATGAATAATAGTAAGCGAAGGCTGGTAATGAGCAACGGCCAGGTCATAATATTTTTCAAATTCTTTCAACTGCAAGGTAAGTATCTCAAAATTGCTCAGGTGCTTCCAGCTATCGGTCAGCTTTTCAATATGCAGATCCACTACTGACCGGGCAGGTGGCAAATTCTCTTTTACTTTCCCCACATCATATATTCTGAAACCGGCATTTCCCAGCCTGCTAAGGTCTACTTTCTCGTCATCCACTTTATCCGGGTAGTTTTCAAACAAAGGGTAAGAAAACGTAGGCTCATTTTTCAATTGTATTTCCTCTATTCTTTTAAATAGTTGTTTTGCCTTTAGCTTCAGGGAGGTTTCAAAGTAAGGTGCTTTCTTTTTATCAGGATTTACAAGAGAGAACTCCACATCAAACCGGGGATTATCACTCAGATCTTCAAAATTTACATTGTGCAGGTAAAAATCACACAATGGCCCAATTTCATTCTTTAATTCAAAACTGATTTCACCGCTGAAAAACAATTTATAATTGAAGTGGTAGGCAGTTTCTGTTTGATTGATCAGGTACACTTTTAATTTCTCCACTACATCATCATCAAAAACATCCTTGTCGAATATCGGCATGAATGCTATAAAAACGCCATTATCTACTTTGATCTTAGGTGCATTTTTTTCCTGCTTTACATTGTCAATAAAGATTTTTTTCTTCTCTACAATCCGCTGTTCGGAAAACATTTTAAAATAAGGAAAATCTATCTGGTCCATATAAGCCGGAAACCGCACACCCTTCACTTCTATCATCACCATTTTTTCATTCATGATCTCTACTACCGTTCCCGGCTCATTGGTCAATAACACAATTATTTTATCCCCTTGTTGATATTTCATATTCGCACCTGTTTGCACTGTTTGATTAATAGTGCAAAGTTAAACTACTTTGGCTGGTAAAAAAGGAGCAACCGTAATGATTGATTGCTTGAATGTGTCTATTAGGCAATCTACGCGTTTAAAAAAGATGCCAAATAGTATGCGGTACAAGGGAGTGACACAACGATGTTGAGCAAAGAAATGCTGCTGGTTAAAAAAAATTAAAACAAATAGCTATTGGGTAGCCAGTTTACTTTTTCTATAGCCGTACAAAAAATAAATAACCAACCCGATTGCCAGCCAGCCAAGAAACCATGCCCAGTTACTCTTAGTCATGCCTGTTAGCAGGTACAGGCAGGTAATGAGGCCCATTAGCGGTATCAGTGAATATTTTTTTATAAATGTAATGATGGAAAGTACCACTGCTGATATCCAAAAAATAATCAGGGTGATGTTGGGCGTAGCAGCATCCATAAAACTGATCTTACCATTGATATAATCTTCATTGCTGCTAAAATCAAAATTAAACATGTCGCCAAAGTAATTTTTGGACAGCGTTACAGCAAGCACCATTGCTCCAATTACAATCAAGGGGAAAATAAACTGCCCGTTTACGTGTGGCAGATGAAATTTACCTGGTTGTTTTTCCTTTACGGGTATCAGCAACACCCCGCCACAAACCAATACAAATGCAAACAAAGTAGCAATGCTGGTAAAGTCGAGCACAAATGTTTTATCTGTAAACAGAATTGGAATGCCTACCACCAAACCAGTAATGATGGTAGCAAAAGAAGGGGTTTTATATTTTTTATGAATCTTTTGAAATACCGGCGGCAACAACCCATCCCGGCTCATACTCATCCAGATACGTGGCTGCCCCATTTGAAAAACCAGCAACACACTCGTCATAGCAATTACGGCTGCTATGGCAACAAAAAATTGCATCCAGGCTACATTCAAATTTTGTTTCTCAAAAATAAATGCGAGTGGATCTCCCACACCTTCAAAATTGCGGTAATTAACAGCGCCGGTTAAAACCAATGTAAGTAAAATATAAACGATGGTACATATTACCAGCGACAGGATCATTCCCCGTGGAAGATCACGCTGCGGATTTTTACTTTCCTCCGCCAACACGCTCACCGCATCAAAACCAATATAAGCAAAGAATACTCCGCTCACTGCAGCCATCACTCCGCTAAAGCCATTTGGCATAAACGACTTTACGCCCTCGTCGTTAGCAGGTGTCCAGTTAAAAGTAAGCCCGTTAACAAAAACAAGATAGCCCCCTACAATAATCACCAGGCCCACCACAATCATTTTCAAAATCACCATTAAATTACTGAAATTGCGGCTCTCCTTTATACCCCGGTACACAAGAATCGTGATCAGGATATTGATGACAAATGCCGGCAGGTCGAAAATAATCCTCAGGCTTCCAATCATGGGGGCATTGTTCCATGCGTCCAGTACATCTTTGTTGGTACTTCCATTCGCCAATAAATCCTTTGCTTCCATATAACTGGTACACAGGTATTGGGGAATATGAACATTGATCTTTTCAAGAAAAGAGGTAAAATAATCACTCCAGCTATAAGCCACGTAAATATTACCGATAGAATATTCCATGATGAGCGCCCAGCCAATCACCCAGGCAAACAGTTCGCCAAAGGAAGCATACGCATACGTGTAAGCACTGCCGGCTACCGGTATGCGGCTGGCAAATTCCGAATAACAAAACGCCGTAAAAGCGCACGCGATAGCGGTAATAATAAACAGTATCACTACTCCGGGGCCGCCATGAAAAACCGCTCCACCCAAACTACTAAAACTGCCGGCACCTAATATAGCAGCAATACCAAAGAAGGTTAGATCACGCATGGTGAGTACCCGTTTTAATCCGCCACCACCGTGCGACTCATCACTTCCTTCCGCTAAAATACTTTCAATCTTTTTGGTTCTGAATAAAGAATCGGACATGTTTTACAGTTAGTTTATAAAATGTATTCTTGTCCAAAATAATTAATAATATTGATTTGCAATTAAAAAATCTGGCTCAATTTACTATCTGCAAGTCTTTATTTGATTGATAGTTTGATGTTAACAACAAATACTGTAGATTTTATTATTCGTTTTCTTTCGGTTAACTATTGAACCCGCCCCGTTTAAATTACTACCATTAAAACAGCAGAATTACTGAGGAGAAACCATCCCTTTACTTAGCTGAAACTGGTATTTGCACAAAAGCTGTAAAGTTTATCAAGCGGTAATGAAGAGGAAAATCAGGAGACCCGCAAATGGTTTTAAATTATTAACAGTATATCTTGAATCGCAAGAAATATGATAATTGTAAGGATAGCGATTTATTGTGAACTCAACCCGGCTTTTTTACGGGCATTTTTAAAAACTTTTGCAGATCCTGAAAATTAACAGCGATTTTCATCCTCATTGATCAGTTTCAACTAATTTCGGCCGATTCATAAAATACGCATTTACAACAAAGCCATGTTTTTAAAAATACTTACAGTAGCGGGTCTCGCGACTTTCGAAATTTATGTTGCTATTCCTACCGGGTTTGCATTCGGCCTTTCCCCCTGGACCATATTCATTGCAAGTGTTACCGGGGGCCTGGCAGGGGTATTTGTAGCCGCTTTCCTGGGCGACAAAATCAGGGCATTCTTCCACAAAAACAAACCGGTAAAAGAGGAAAAACCCAAACATCCCATGGTTTACCGCATCTGGAATAAGTATGGCATCATCGGGTTAGGTTTTTTAGGCACCCTGTCTGTTGGAGCTCCTATAAGT
The DNA here is from genome assembly GCA_031424955.1 of Ferruginibacter sp. GTDB lineage: Bacteria > Bacteroidota > Bacteroidia > Chitinophagales > Chitinophagaceae > Ferruginibacter. The sequence continues at coordinate 11,959 of JANPIJ010000105.1, forward strand.
ATTGGCGTAGGGGTTAGCTTAAATGCAAATTTGAAAAAACTGATTACCTGGTGTTGTATTGGTGTACTAACCCGATGTGTGATATTTACCCTGGTGGGTTATTACGGACTTAAATTATTTTAATTAATTTGTGTCAGCATCATCCATCGCTTTTACATCGAAAAAACATTCAATTATGCCTCCAATAAAAACAGCATTACTTTCCTTTGGCATGTCTGGTAAAGTATTTCATGCTCCGTTTATACAGGTACACCCGGGTTTCCAGCTTGCCGGTGCCTGGGAAAGAAGCAAACAACTCATTAATGATTCATACCCCGGTGTTACTTCCTACCCTACACTGGAATCTGTTTTGACAGATGATAGCATTGACCTGGTAATTGTAAACACCCCTACTTCCACGCATTATGAATATGCCAAACAGGCGTTGCTGGCGGGCAAACATATTATAGTGGAAAAAGCTTTTACAACTACCCTTGCAGAAGCGATGGATCTGAAAGCGATTGCCGAAAAAGTAAATAAAAAAATATCTGTTTACCAAAACCGCCGCTGGGACAGTGATTTTAAAACCGTACAAAAAATAATCAGGGAAGGTTGGCTGGGAGATTTGAATGAAGCAGAAATTCATTACGAACGGTTTAAACCACAACTGAGTCCAAAAATACACAAAGAAATAGCAAGCCCGGGAGCTGGCTTGTTAAAGGACCTTGGTCCGCATATTATAGATAGCGCCCTTTGCCTGTTTGGTTTTCCGGATGCGCTTTTTGCAGATATCCGGATTACCCGCCCGGATTCGGTAGTAGACGACTGGTTCGATATCCTGTTTTATTATAAAACGATCAGGGTTAGGTTGAAGAGCGGGTTATTAGTAAGGGAAAGTGTTCCCGGCTTCATTGTGCATGGATCAAAAGGCTCTTTTTTAAAAGGCAGAACCGATGTACAGGAAATTAACCTGATAGCAGGTAAAATTCCCAACACCCCCGATTGGGGTACAGAGCCCGAAACCGAGCAGGGATTATTACATACTGAGAAGGATGACAATATTATCCGGGAAAAAGTAAAATCTCTGCAAGGCAATTATTACGATTATTATGATGGAGTATACAAGGCACTAACTGAAGACAAACCAATGCCTGTAACGGCAGATGACGGTATTAACGTGATGCGTATTATTGAAGCGGCCATCCAAAGCACGAACGAGAGAAAAGTGATTACTTTTTAAATCTGCAGGCAGTCAATTCCTAATACCTGTTTTCCAAACTGCCAATGTTTAAACTTTCATATTTATTAAATTGCATAAAAATCTATTAACATGGCAACAAAAAACTGGGTGATTGATCCCTCCCATAGTGAAATACAATTCAAAATAAAACACCTGATGATCACGAATGTGACGGGTAGTTTTAATCTTTTCAACGCATCAGTAGCAACGGAAAACGAGGACTTCATGACCGCTAAAGTTAGCTTTTCGGCAGATATTGATTCCATTTCAACCGGTAATGAACAAAGGGATGCTCACCTTAAAAGCGCTGATTTCTTTGATGCAGACAGCTATCCGAAATTAACTTTTGTGGCAACGGGGTATGAAAATGTAGACAATGATGGGTCCTATGAATTGTACGGCGACATTACCATAAAAGAAATTACAAAAAACATTAAACTGGATGTGGAATTTGGTGGCGTGGTGAAGGATCCCTATGGCAATATCAAGGCTGGTTTCAGTATCAATGGAAAGATAAACAGGAAAGATTTTGGCCTTACCTGGAATGCTGTTACCGAATCGGGCGGTATAGTTGTTAGCGACGAAGTAAGACTTTCCTGTGAAATACAGTTGATTGAACAACAATAAGCAACATTTTATACCTGATTGAAAACGAAGCCGTGCCGGCTTCGTTTTTTTATGCCGGTACTTCATCCATTTGTTGAACAACAATGAATGCTCATCTTATTATACACAAGGATAAACCGTTAGTTGAAATTTTAATGAGCCAGGCAGAAGTACTTTTATTAAACTTCAGTGGCAGTCCCTCCTGATCTTTTTTCGGGATCGCACTCTTGTACTTTTAATCTTTATGGAGCGAATTAAAAACTCAATAACTTATCCCTTCCAAAGGATAAAAAAGCGCCTTCAAACATATTGCTTTCAAAACAGCTTTTGAGCCATCATTACATTTCAGCTTCATCCCCGGTAGATAGCCCCCGTAATTATCGCCTAATTATTTTAAAAATAAACTGAAAATATTTTTTATATTCACAATATCAACTGTCGGATGAAAGCACCATTAAGAAAGGATAATACATACCAACGCTAAACAGGAATTGAACGGATATAATTTAATTACAACAACTAACAACTACAGGTATTGAATTTAAATAGCCAGGACATACTTTGCGTTATTGAAAGTTGTAAACAAAACAACAGGGAAAGCCAACAACAGTTGTACAGGCTTTTGTATGGCTATGCGTATAGCATTACTTACCGTTATGCCAATGATGACCAGGAAGCCAATACCTTGGTAAATGACAGTTTCCTAAAACTTTTCCGTAACATAGGTGTTTTTAAAAACGGTGACTCAACCGATGTGTTCAATTCATTTAAAAGCTGGTTTAGAAAAATAATCTTGAATACCTGCATTGACCATTACAGGAGCAATAAAAAAATAAAAACAGAGCTGGTTATTGATAAGGTATCCTCGTTTACTGATACCCATGAAAATGGTGAAGAAAAGATGAGGTATAAGGAAATAATCAGCACAGTCAAACAACTTTCAACCGCTTACAGAACGGTATTTAATTTGCATGTGGTAGAAGGATTTTCGCATGAAGAAATTGCCGGGCTTTTAGGTATTTCAGTAGGGACTTCCAAATCTAATCTGTCAAAGGCAAAGGAAAATTTAAGAACACTTTTACAAAACAAAATGAATTACATCATATCGTAATGCAACCTTCAGACAAGGATATAGATAAACTTATAAAGGATGCAGGGGATAATTACCAGGCACCTGGTGCAACACCCGATTGGGCGCAGATGGAGGCCTTGCTGGATAAACACCTGCCTGTAAAAAAAGATCCGAAAAGAAAGCTGCTCATTTTATTTCTGCTGTTATTGTTTTTAGCAGGTACTACCTATATCTACTTTAATGGAAACAGTGAAGACAGCATCACTGCAAAGGAAAAAAAGCCTTCCGGTTCCAGTGTTTATCCGGTACCCAACCGGCCGGCAAACCGGGAAACTGAAACTGCCCTGACCAACGAACCTGAAAATCAGCCGGCACCATTGTTACAGCATGATCAGCCAAATCAAAACCAACAACAGCCACTTTCCAAAAAGACTACAGCGATGCGAAAAACTGTAAAAGGAAATAGCCGGATCAGCACTTTCCAACCTGGTGTAACCGAAAATAGTTTAACAGATAAGCCTTCCACGAATGAATCAGTATCAACCAATACATTAGCTGAAAATAGCAACAATGTGACGCTTACCGAATCAACTACACAAAATGAAATTGCAGTAACCGAAAATAAGCCTGCCACAAAAACTACATCAGCAGAATCTGCCATTGATACAAATAAAACCATAATCGTTAATGAGCAGGCTACCGGCAATAACAAAAACAACCCTGATAAAAAAAGAAAACACACCCCCGAAATTATCCTGTTGTATGCTCCTGAGCTAACAACCATACGGTTTACCTATATTGACAAGGCAGGCAGCAACTACGGCTTGCTGGTGGGTTATCCAATCACAAAAAATATTAGTTTGCAAACCGGTATTATAAAATCAAGGAAAAACTACATCGCCAATGGAAGTGACTTTGAACTGGAGTATCCTTTACCTTCTAACTATAAATTAACTAAAGTAAATGGGTATTGCATGATGTATGAAGTGCCATTGAATATAAAATCTGGCCTGGGGAGTTTTAAAAAATTCAACCTGTTTTATACGGCAGGTATTTCTTCCTATTTTATGACAAGTGAATATTATACTTATCATTACGCCTCTTCCAATGGCATTTACAGCAGGAGCCGGGCATACAGGGAGCAAAAAAACTATTGGCTGTCACTTGCCAGTGCAGGTATAGGAATTGAAAAGGCGATTTCACCTGATTTCAATATTGCGGCCATGCCTTTTCTTAAAATCCCTTTTAAAGGAATGGGTGAGGGCAATTTAAAATTATTGAGCACGGGTATTAATTTTTCGCTTTCCTACAAGCCATCCTTTGCTAAAAAATAAAATTCATTTAACAGGATATCCAGGGCATTCATTCATTTATTTTGCATCAAACCAAAGCTTCGTTTCATCATCCCAGTCTCCATTGTAATTGATGGTAAGCTCCTCACCATTTTCAATCAATCGCACCGTTTTAACCATAATGGTATCATCTTCGTAGTCCATGAAATATTCACAATTACTTTTGTAACTATGGTTGTAAACAGGCACCAGTCCCAACGCCATGCAACATTTATCTTTGTTTTTACCCCATTCAAAAATATAATCATGTAAGGCGGTTTTATCAAGATGAATCCTGTCTTCGCTGCTCATTACGATTACCGGCGATAATTCAACCACCGTTCCTGCCGGAATTCTTTCTCTTGTAAAAACGCCCCTGCCCATTCCCGCTGTCTCGTCAACAAATAAATAAGGTTTTAGCATAACATGGTATTAAGATTAAAACAAGTAATTTGCAAGTCCGGTTGAGTGTTTACGGTTTACCGCTTTGGGCTTCCTGTTTATTAAATTTGAAAATTATATAGCTAAGGTAAAATTTTAAGATTGAAGCGGTAAGATCAGTAGTTGAGTTTCAGGCATTACCCATCATCCACTCATTACCAGTCATTCATTCAGGTTGTTCATCCGGAATAACACAAAACTGTAAACATAAAACAGTAAACATATACCATGTCTCTGGAAATAGATGAAATACCGTTGCAGCAACAGTTTGAAGAGGTGATCGCTTCGGAGGACAAACTGGCCATCCAGGATTTCCTGAATGACCAAAACATCAGTGATGTGGCCAACCTCATTTACGAGAATGAAAATTACGAAAGCCAGATCATCAGCCATCTCTCTTTGCACCGGGCTACCAGTGTATTTAAAATACTGGAATTACCTACACAAAAAAAAATCATTAAGTCGCTGCCGCCCTTTAAAACGGCAGAGTTATTAAATGACTTACCGCCTGATGACCGTACCTCTTTTTTAAGTGAATTACCAGGCAATGCGGTAAGGGAATTGGTAAAAACCTTAAACCCCGAAGAAAGAAAAGTTACGCTGTCATTACTGGGTTATCCGGAAGGTAGTGTAGGCAGGCTGATGACACCTGACTATGTGTATGTATATGAGCATGACACAGTAGAAGACGTGTTTAGCACCATCCGGAAATATGCCCGGAACAGCGAAACCATCGATGTGATCTACGTGATCAATGAAAAAGGAGAATTGCTGGATGATATACGCATCAAGGATTTCATCATGGCTGCCCTGGATAAAAAGGTGGATGAATTAATGGACGGCAGGTTTATTGCCTTACATGCGGAAGATGACCAGGAAGTAGCCAATGAGGCTTTTAAAATGAATAACCGGGTGGCTTTACCGGTTGTAAGCAGGAGTAATAAATTATTGGGTATTGTTACTATTGATGATGTTTTATGGGTAGCCAATGAAGAATTCAGCGAAGACATGCAAAAGATGGGTGGCACCCAGGCATTGGATGAACCCTACCTCGAAATGCCCCTGTTTAAATTATTTAGAAAAAGAGTGGGTTGGCTAATAGTCCTTTTTTTGGGTGAGATGTTTACGGCAACAGCAATGGGGTATTTTGAAGATGAAATTCAAAAGGCAGTAGTATTAGCACTCTTTATCCCGCTGATTATTTCCAGCGGTGGCAATACCGGTTCGCAGGCATCCACCTTAATTATCCAGGCGATGGCAGTAGGTGAAATTACCATTGCCAACTGGTGGCGGGTGATGCGCAGGGAAATAATACAGGGGTTAATGCTGGGCTCGGTATTGGGTGTTATTGGTTTTACCCGGGTACTCATTTGGTCAAAAATATTCCCCGATGTTTACGGAACGCATTATTACCGGATCGGGCTTACAGTAGGTTTTTCATTGGCGGGCGTGGTACTTTGGGGTACATTAACGGGCTCCATGCTGCCACTGATTTTAAAAAGGCTGGGAGCTGATCCGGCCGTTAGCTCGGCCCCTTTTGTAGCTACCCTGGTAGATGTTACCGGGCTGATCATTTATTTTACCGTTGCCTATTTATTTTTGCAGGGTATACTTTTATAAGGATGTAACCAAATCAGTCATCAATGGGTTTGATCCGGGCTCCCAATTATTGCATGGTAGCAGAAGCCGACGAGGATGCCCCATACTTCGCCTTTTCCAGAATTGCCTTCCCTTTTTTAAACCGAACAAGGAACAAATTATCAAACTCCTTATCGGGAATATAATCCGCCGGGTAATCAGCCAACCCGAATTTACGGATCATCAGCGGAATGGTATTGCTGTGCCCAATAATCAGGATGGCTTTATCCATGTCCTGATGGGCCTGTATTTGTTTAAACAGATCAATGCAGGAAGTATCTGACAGATACCGCACGGTATCAATCCCCAATTGTATTCTTAAACTATCTCCCGTATTTTGGGTACGCCTGTATTCGGTTACGTAGATGCGTTGAATCTTTTTATCTTTCAGCGCCCTCAAAAGATCGCCCGCCCTTACATTCCCCGCCGGTGTCAGCAATGGGTCATTACCGCTTTGTTTTTCTGCGTGCCGCACCAGGTAAATTTTAGCCGCGTCGCCGAAAACAGGGGGAATGATACCGGTATTACATTGCAGGAAGAAAATCGCCGCTGCCAAAAAGTATCGCATATAAATGTTTTAGCAAATGTAGTTAGCCGAAAGTAAAACAGGGTATTGGTGCAATGAATAAACTTTATTGGCTGCATTTTTGCTAATTTGCGCCTTTTAATATTTGTAATACCATTCGGTACCAGCCCTGTAAAGTATCATCGTATAGCAAACGGCTGGCTATAAGCTACAATAGATGTAAAGCTGAACGAAACGGTAATACCGAAAAAAAACTTAAAATATGTGTGGAATAGTAGGATACACAGGTCATAGGGAAGCATACCCCGTTGTAATAAAAGGCCTTAAGAGATTAGAATACCGTGGCTACGACAGCACCGGCGTAGCTTTGCTCAATGGCGGGTTGAAAGTGTACAAAAAGAAAGGAAGAGTTGCAGAACTGGAAGATTACCTGGTAGGGAAAGATCTTCATTCTCATATTGGCATCGGGCATACCCGCTGGGCTACGCATGGCGAGCCAAGTGACCGAAACGCCCACCCGCATACCAGCAAGAGTGGCAAACTGGCGATGATACACAACGGCATCATTGAAAACTACGCACAAATAAAAAAAGAACTCCATAACAAAGGCTATACGTTTACCAGCGATACCGATACCGAAGTACTACTGAATTTTATTGAAGATATCAAAGAAAACAATGAATGTACCCTGGAAGAAGCGGTAAGAATAGCCTTGAAAAGAATTACCGGTGCGTATTGCATTTTACTGATAGATGAAGCAGATCGCGAAACCATCATTGCTGCCAGGAAAGGTAGCCCGCTGGTAATTGGTGTAGGCAAGGGTGAACATTTTTTGGGAAGTGACGCTTCGCCTATGCTCGAATACACCAAAGAAGTAGTGTACGTAAATGACTACGAACTCGCCATTATAAGGCCAGGTGAACTGATCCTTAAAAACCTGGGTAATGAAAAAATAACGCCCTTTGTAACCAGGCTGGATATGGAGCTTGCCGCCATTGAAAAGGGAGGATACGATCATTTCATGCTGAAGGAGATATTTGAACAACCCAGTACCATTCATGATTGCCTCCGCGGAAGATTAGACGCTGCTGCCGGTACCATTACCATGAGTGGGGTAGCGCAAAATATAGAAGCTTTTAAAACAGCCAGCCGGATTATCATTGTTGCCTGCGGAACAAGCTGGCATGCAGGTTTGGTGGCGGAGTACATCATTGAAGAACTTTGCCGCATACCCGTGGAAGTGGAATATGCTTCCGAATTCAGGTACCGTAACCCGGTGATCAATAAAGGAGATATTATTATCGCCATCTCTCAAAGCGGAGAAACGGCCGACACACTGGTTGCCATCGACCGTGCAAAGGAACAGGGCGCCGTAATTTTTGGAATTGTAAACGCAGTGGGTTCCTCTATCGCAAGAATCAGCAATGGCGGCGCCTACACACATGCGGGCCCGGAGATTGGGGTTGCATCAACCAAGGCTTTTACCGGGCAACTGGCTGTATTGACCATGATGGCATTGAAGATTGCCAAAGAAAAAGGTTCCATATCGGATGAACGATACAGCCAGTTATTATTTGAACTGGAAGCCGTACCCGAAAAAGTGGAAGCATTGCTTAAGAATGCAGACACAATAAAGGCCATCGCTGAAAAATACAAAGACGCCAGCGATGCCTTGTTCCTGGGCCGTGGGTACAATTTCCCGATTGCACTGGAAGGCGCTTTAAAATTAAAGGAGATATCCTACATACATGCCGAAGGTTACCCCGCAGCAGAAATGAAGCATGGCCCCATCGCCCTGGTTACAGAAACATTGCCGGTGGTATTTGTAGCCACAAAAGATAGTTACCACGAAAAAATTGTTAGCAACATACAGGAAATAAAAGCACGGAAAGGAAAAGTAATTGCCATCATTACCGAAGGTGATGAAGTGATTCCCGGCCTGGCAGATGATATATTTTTTGTACCTCCTGCGGATGAAATCATTGCACCGATGCTGAGTTGCATTCCTTTACAATTGCTCTCCTATTATATGGGAATTGCAAGAGGAGTAGATGTAGACAAACCAAGAAACCTGGCGAAAAGTGTAACGGTGGAATAAAAAAACGGCAAATGCCCCAAACCCCTAAAGGGGCTTTTGGAGTATTTAAGGCCATCTTGAGAATGCAGGACATAATATGTTTCCAACGATCGCTGTTTGCTGTTTTAAAAGCTGGAATGGCAAGCAGGGTATAAAGCCCTTTCAGGCGTTTGGGGCATAACCATATTTTTTAACCATCACTGTTTGCTATTTTAAAAGATGAATGGTAAGCAGGGTATAAAGCCCCTTTAGGGGTTTGGGGCAACATGAACATCATCACAAAACATCCCGTCAATAATCTCGGTTATAATTTTGTAGAGGAAAAATATATCCCGGAAGGAAAGGATGAATATTATCTCCGGTTTCGGCAAAATCCCAATGGAAATGCGTACCGTAAATTATCCGCACATGAAATTGAAGTGCTGGTGCGTAACCGCAATACATCCGATGACTGGAACATGATCTTTGTATCCTCTTCTTTTAACCCCGAACTGGTAAAGAACTGCAAGTTTTATGGCCTCATCCGGATAGGCAAACTGGAACAATTTTACCTTGAATTTCATAACCTGCGGTTACCGGTTGGACTTTACAACAGCACCATCATCAGTTGCGATTTTGGTAACAATGTGTGTATTGAAAATGTAAATTACTTAAGTCATTATATTATTGGAAACGAAGTAATGATTGCCAATGTAAATGAGCTGGCATCTACCGAAAAAGCCAAATTTGGCAATGGAATTATTTTTGACGGGGAAGATGAAAAAGTAAGGGTATGGATGGAACTATGCAATGAGAATGGTGGCAGAAGGGTGATTCCCTTTGATGGCATGCTGGCAGGTGATGCATTTATGTGGAGCAAGTTCAGGGATAAGCAGGCCCTGATGGATAAATTCAAAGAATTTACAGATAAAAAATTCTCCAAAGAAAGAGGCCACTACGGTAAAGTGGGCGACCGCACCGTGATTAAGAATTGTAAGATCATCAAGGATGTATTAATCGGTACTGATGCTTATTTAAAAGGCGCCAATAAATTAAAGAACCTTACCATTAACAGCGATGCCGACCGCACTTCCCAAATAGGAGAAGGTTGCGAACTGGTGAATGGAATAGTGGGCTACGGTTGCAGGATCTTTTATGGCGTAAAAGCCGTTCGTTTTATGATGGCAGCACACTCCCAGTTGAAATATGGAGCAAGGCTGCTCAACTCTTATTTGGGCAATAATGCTACCATCTCCTGTTGCGAAGTATTGAATTCGCTTATCTTTCCGGCGCATGAACAACACCACAACAATTCATTTTTATGTGCGGCACTGGTAATGGGGCAAAGTAATATGGCCGCAGGCGCTACCATTGGAAGTAATCATAACAGCCGCGGGGCTGATGGTGAAATTATTGCGGGGCGGGGTTTTTGGCCGGGGCTATGCGTTAGCTTAAAGCATAATTCAAAGTTCGCCTCCTTCAACATACTTGCAAAGGGCGATTTTCCTGCTGAATTAAATATACCCATCCCCTTTAGCCTGGTTAGTAACGATGTGTCCAATGACCAGTTAGTAGTAATGCCTGCATACTGGTTTATGTACAATATGTATGCATTGGAACGCAATGCCCAAAAGTATGTAGACCGGGATAAACGTACCACCAGGGCCCAGTTGATTGAATATGATTACCTGGCACCGGATACCATCAATGAAATCTTTACAGCGCTTGCATATTTACAAAAACTGCAACCTAACGAAAAGGGCAGCGCTGAAACAAATGGATGGGAAAACTCGTCCCGGAAAATAGCCGTCATCAAGGTACCACAGTCCGTTAGCATTTTTAAGGAGCTGGTTCAATATTATGGTGTGATGGAACTATTAAAACATGTTCAGCAAAATAAGTTTGCCGGTTTTGATGAATTAAAGAAAACTATTTCCGCCAAAGTGCAACGGAGTGAATGGCTCAATATCGGCGGTCAGTTGATTCAGCAAACAGTGGTAGAGAAATTGCACCACAATATTATATCCGGTAAAATAAATAACTGGCACGAAGTGCATGAATTTTATAGCCAGCAAAGTGCAGCATATCCTGCCGACAAACTGAACCATGCCTATACTGCGCTATTGGAAATACTCAATATTACCCCCCGGCAATTTACTGCTGAACTTTTTAAACAGTTGTTACAGCAAGCTCTCGCAACAAGGGAATGGATGTGCAAAGGCATTTATGACAGCCGGGCAAAAGACTACAGCAACCCTTTCCGTAAAATGGTATATGATAACAATGAAGAGATGAACAAGGTAATTGGCCGAATAGAAGACAATGCATTTATTCAGCAACAAACCGGGCAACTGGATGAGCTCAAAAAACAGGTAAAAGCGGTCATCCGGAAATTGAAATTATGATGTGGTAGCATGGGCATGGTTTGTTTTCTCCCTTTACCAAAAATTCATTCGAATAATGGGCACCGGTGTTGCTGCACTGATCAACAATCGGTAATTTTACTTCCTTTATCTCCGCAATTTTTATAGATTTACCAAATTTATTTTTTCACAACCTGACTAAATTTTCTTTTATGGCTAAGCCAGGAAAATCTCTAAATATTACTGGAAGAAAAAGTAATCAACAAGATTCACCTGATTCGGAATAATAAAGTAATGTTAGATTTTGACTTGGCAGAAATTTACAGTGTAGAAACCGGGCAATTAAAACGGCAGGTAAAACGCAATCGGGAACGGTTTCCCAAAGATTTTATGTTTGTTCTATCGAAAAAAGAATTTGAAAACTTGAGAAGCCAGATTGGCATCTCAAGTTGGGGCGGCACAAGGTATTTACCAATGGCATTCACTGAACATGGAGTTGCAATGCTTTCAAGTGTACTCAACAGTCCAACAGCTATTGAAGTGAATATCCAAATCATAAGAATATTCAGTATAATGCGAGAATTGCTTTTAACTAATAAAGATATTTTATTAAAACTGGAACAGGTAGAAAAAAAGATGATCCAACAAGATGGGAAAATGAAAAAATACGATGCAGACATACAACTCATTTTTGAAGCATTAAAGAAATTGTTACATCCACCACAGGCACCGAGAACACGAATAGGGTTTAAGCCATAGAATTAACTCAAAAACGATTTAGACATCCGTACGCAAAACAGAAGTCTGCAAAAAAACGATCTTATTTAAAGTGCATGAGTGAACCGCTCCCATCACTTCCCCACCACTTTTGTATATTTGCAAAAATTAAAAAATTGAAGCAACTCATTTCGCTGGCCTTTTTGATAATGATGGCCAACCTCGTAAAAAGCCAATCCATTGCACAAATCAAAAAAGAATTAGACACTACAAGAGATCCAATTGGATATGTAAAATACAAGATCAAAAAAAAGTATAAGATTGATACGGTGACGGTAATGAGCACCACTTCTTTTATGGGGCTTGCCGACAGCCTGGCCTACAAAGGAAAAATTGGCAAAGTATATGGCCCGTTTAAAGGGGCCAATTACCTGATAAAAGTGCTGGCTAAAGTACCCAATACATTTTACCATGTAAGCCATATACTGATAGACACATCTGCCTTTAGCCGGAAATTTGCCGATTCACTGGCGGGCAACATCATTAAAAAAATCCAAACAGACAGCAGTTCATTTGAAACCATGGCCAGAACGTATAGTGCAGACAACAGCACTGCATACAGGGGTGGCGATCTTGGCTGGTTTATCCGTGGTGCCATGTTGCCCCAATTAGATGACGCGATAGCAGCACACAAAAAGGGTGAAATATTTAAAGTATGGACTCCCGCCGGTTTGCATGTAGTTACCATAAAAGATAATCCCAAAAAAGACAATGGATTTGCCTTATTGCTAAGGGTGTTTTTGTAAAGATGAAGTGTCAATGGAGAATCAATGTCCTTGACTTAAGAAAGGTTGGTGAGACACCAACCTCGGCCCCGAGCCGTGGCGGGTGTCCCCACCCGCCACAAGTCAACGACATTGTATGGTGAATCAATATCGGTTACTTCAGCTAAATGTAACTGGGTTATAAAACAGTAGTATTTGAGTTGCTATTCCTTTAAACAACCGGATGTCTTAACTATCCCAAGCTGAGGTACAAATCCCTGCACCTTGTTTAAATTTCGGCTCGCAACATCTTCTAACGAAACTTGTTATTTATACCAACGGCAGATACTATTGATCGATCCGATGCCATCTTTTGTAACATTTAACATCTCAAAATTTGGCTAGCTTTGCACAAGCTAAGGCACCTGGAATAGTACCTCGGCTTTAAACAACTTGTTGAGTTCAGTAAACGGGACCGATTCACCATTCACCATTGACCATTCACCATTCACCATGCAGACTGATACAATAATCACACAATCGCTTCCTGTAATGGAGCATTTTTATACACTACAAGGCGAAGGGTTTCACCAGGGCAGGGCCGCCTATTTCATCCGCCTCGGTGGCTGCGATGTTGGCTGTGTATGGTGCGATGTAAAGGATAGCTGGGATGCTGGCGCACATCCTAAAAAATCGATTGAAAAAATAGTTGCTGATGTAGTTGAAAACTCCGCCCCGGTTATTGCCGGCAGAAAGGGCGGCCTGGTGGTTATTACAGGCGGGGAACCATTGATGCATGATCTTACCAATCTTACTGCCGCATTAAAAGAAAAAGGATTTGAAACCAATATCGAAACCTCCGGCGCCCATCCGTTAAGCGGTACCTGGGATTGGATCTGCCTCTCGCCCAAAAAATTTAAAGCTCCCTTACCCGAAGTTGTTCCGTTTGCCAATGAATTAAAGGTGGTTATATTCAACCAGTCCGATTTTAAATGGGCAGAAGAGTATGCAGCACTGGTATCGCCACTATGCAAATTGTTTTTACAACCGGAATGGGATAAGGCTTCCATTGTAACACCAATGATCATTGAATACATCAAAATGCATCCCCAATGGGAACTTTCATTGCAGATACACAAGTATATCAATGTGCCCTGACAAGTTTAAGGTTGGTGGTTGATGGTTGAAAGTTAGATGCAGTTGAACTTGTAGTTAAACATCAACCTTAAACCTCAAACCTCGTAAACCATCAACCATCAACCATCAACCATCAACCTTCCTGCACTTTAACATCCCCAAAATAAAACTATAGGCATTTCGTTTTACCTTCAATAACTGAAATAAAACAAATGCGTCAAAATCCATATACCGTTCGCTTACTCATCACTTTTTGTATCATCCTCGCTTCTTCCTGTTTCTGCGCTGCCCAATGGTACGATCCGGAAAAAGTAAATAAAAAAGCTGGTGATGTGTATGCAAGTGCATATGAAGATGCCCAGGATGAGAAATATGCAAGCGCCATTGCCAAGATAAACCGGGCCATTACAATAGAACCCAGGTTTGTAGATGCCTATTTGTCAAAGGCAGGCATATATGCCAACCTGAAAAAATATGACTCCTCGGTTATTGATTTTGAAAAAGGTATTCAGTTAGACCCTGTTTACTCAACCACCTACCTCCTGCCTTATTCAATTTCCCTGGCGGGTATCGGGCAGTTTCAAAAAGCGCTGGATGCGGTTACCCGTTTTTTGCAATATGATAAATTAAATTCACAAAGCCTTCGTGCCGGTAACTATCGTAAAACAGTGTACGAATTTGCGTTGGACTACGAAAAAAAACACCCGGCCAATAATTATGTTTTTGCACCAAAAAACCTGGGCGACAGTGTTAATACAACCGCCCTGGAATACTACCCCTCACTTACTATTGATGGTAAAAAACTCATCTTCACAAGGCGTGTGTCTGGTGATGAGGATTTTTACGAAACCGATTTAATGGATGGCAAATGGAGCAATGCACAGTCATTGGGTGGCAAGGTAAATACCAATTTAAATGAGGGCGCTCAAAATATATCACAGGATGGTGAACTGATCATTTTTACTGGTTGCAATTACCCCGAGGGCCAGGGAAGCTGCGACCTGTACATTTCTTACAAAACAAAACAAGGCTGGACCGAAGCGGAAAACCTTGGCCCGATGGTGAATACTGAGTTTTGGGAATCCTCCCCTTCCTTTTCGCCTGATAAACGGGACATTTATTTTAGCAGCAACCAGGCCGGCGGATATGGTGGAAAGGATATTTGGGTAACGCACCGAAATACCAATGGAAAATGGGGCAGGCCTGAAAACTTAGGCCCGCGTGTGAATACCAGCGGTGATGAAAGTTGTTCCTTTATGTATGCTGATAACCAAACCCTTTTTTTTAACAGCAATGGCCACAAAGGGTATGGAGCAACGGATCTTTTCTTTTCAAAAAAATTAAATGATAGTACCTGGAGCGAAGCGGAAAACCTGGGCTACCCGGTTAATACCATTGATGATGAAGGCTCCCTGGTGGTATCCGCTGATGGCAAAACTGCCTATTATGCCAGCGACAAAGGCGATAGTAAAGGAGGGCTTGACTTGTATAGCTTCCAGTTAAGGGAAGATATACAACCACCCAAAACCTTATGGGTAAAGGGCCAGGTGTATGATTCCAAAACAAAAGCAGGATTGCCTTCTTCAGTTGAACTAACAGATATCAATAGCCGACAGTTAATCAGCAAGGTGCAAACGGATGAAGACGGGAATTATTTAACCACGCTTCCCCTGGGAAAGGACTATGCATTTAATGTAAACCGAAAGGGATATTTGTTTTTTTCAGAGAATTATAATTTGAACGACCGCTCCATCGATTCTGTTTTTACAGCCAACATTCCGCTGCAACCCATTGAAGCAGGTGCGGCAATCGTGTTAAAAAACATTTTCTTCGATAGCAAGAAAACTGAATTAAACCCGGCCTCACTGATCGAATTAAATAAAGTAGTTCAATTGATGAATGAAAACCCTAAGCTAAAGATACTCATCACCGGCTTTACCGATAATGTGGGTAAGCCCGCCGATAATTTGTTACTTTCCAATGGCCGGGCATCAGCGGTCATTAGCTATTTATTGGCCAGCAGGCAAATTGCACGGGAGCGTTTACAATCGAAAGGGTTGGGTGCCGATAAGCCAATAGCAGACAATGCAACAGAAAATGGCAGGGCCTTGAACAGGCGGACTGAATTAAGTGTGATTAGTAATACCCCCATCCCCTGAAGGGGAGTTATTCAGAGACCCGAATAAAAATTGATCAGTATTTTTAGCGAAAATTTGACAGCCCTTAATATTGCCAAAAAAGAATACGCATTCATTAAATACAATGACAACCTTAATTTCTCCGGCAGCCAATGGAAATATCCGTTCAAAAGGTTGACAACCATATGCAACAATTTGAATTGCACGCCAGGAGTACCGGAACTTATTTTTATCAAATAATTTTTATATTTGATAAAATGTATCAGTTGCCCGATGACAAACGATTTGTTATATCAAATAGCCCTTACCCTTGTACCCAACATAGGCGACGTTCATGCCAAAGCATTGGTAAACACTTATGGTGATGCCCAGTCTGTTTTTAAAGCCAGGAGGAAAGACCTCGAAAACATGGAAGGGATTGGTACCGTAAGAGCAAACAGCATCAAATCATTTACGGATTTTAACAGCAGTGAAACCGAAATCAAATTTCTGGAGCAATACAAGATCACCCCACTTTTTATCACTGATAAAAATTACCCGCAGCGATTATTAAATTGTTATGATAGCCCGGCCTTATTGTACTACCGGGGCAATGCAGGCCTGAATGGTTCCCGGATCATTTCAATTGTTGGCACCAGGAACAATTCTGACTATGGCAGGGTCACCTGTGAGAAACTGGTGGAAGATTTACAACAGTCTAATATTTTAGTGGTAAGCGGCCTGGCGTTTGGCATTGATACCATTGCGCATAAAACCGCCTTAAAACATAACCTGCAAACAATTGGTGTGCTGGCGCATGGCCTGGATAGAATTTACCCACCGCAAAATAAAATCCTTGCAAAGCAAATGGTGGAGCAGGGCGGATTATTGACAGAATTCATCAGCAATACAAATCCTGATAAACAAAATTTCCCCAAACGCAACAGGATTGTGGCGGGAATTTGCGATGCGGTAATTGTAATAGAAAGTGGTAAAAAAGGCGGCTCACTCATTACTGCGGAATTAGGCAACAGCTATAACAAAGATGTATTTGCAATACCGGGGCGCATCATTGACAGCAAAAGCGAAGGTTGCAATTATCTTATTAAAAACAACAAAGCCTCCTTAATAACGGGTGCTGCAGACCTGCTTGAAATGATGAACTGGAGTGAGACAAAAAAGACACATCCCAAAAAACAACGGGAATTATTCATCGAATTTACTGCAGATGAAAAAATTGTAATCGACATACTACAAAGCCAGGAGAGCATTCAAATAGATCAGTTGTATTTTAAATCGGGCTTAAGCAGCAGTGCAATGGCTGCTGCCCTGTTAATGCTCGAAATGCAGGGACTGGTAAGCAGTTTGCCCGGAAAAGTTTATATGATGAGTAGCCCCTAAATCCCCGAAGGGGACTTTGGACTCCAATGATTCATACTGCTTTTCTCAGACGAAAGCCGGTTATTAAATACCAATCAAATGAGGCAACTTTGAGATGACTCATTTGTATTAATTTTTAAACCCAATTTTCTTTTCGTAATAATAACATATCCTTTATTTTACTTTTGGGAGACATGGAGCTTTAATTTTTTTCTTTTACCTTTGCCTATGGCAACAATAAATAACCCCGCTGCTAAAAGCAAATCCAACAAATTTTTCGGTGAAGGCTTAACTTTCGATGATGTTCTGTTAATGCCCGCCTACTCCCAGGTGCTACCCCGGGAAGTAGATATCAGTACTAAACTCACTAAAACCATCACATTGCACGTGCCCTTGTTAAGTGCAGCAATGGATACCGTTACAGAAGCGGCACTGGCCATTGCACTGGCACGTGAGGGAGGCCTGGGTATTTTACATAAAAACATGAGTATCGAACACCAAAGTGACCAGGTTCGAAAAGTAAAAAGAAGTGAAAACGGTTTGATATTGGACCCGGTAACCCTGAGCCCGGATGCTACCATCGGCGAAGCCATTCGCATGATGAAGGAAAATAAAATTGGCGGTATTCCCATTGTAGATGCTGGTAACAAATTAGTAGGCATTTTAACCAATAGGGATATACGCCTCGAAACAAACTTCAAAGAAAAAGTAAGCACGGTGATGACGAAAGACAACCTCATCACGGCACCCGAAGGAACGGACCTGAAAAAGGCCGAGCTGATCTTCAAAAAAAATAAAATTGAGAAGTTACCCGTAGTTGATAAATCGGGGAAACTGATTGGCCTTGTTACTTTCAGTGATATCCTGAAATTAAAATCGCACCCACACGCCATCAAAGATTCATTCGGTCGCTTGCTGGTAGGCGCCGGCGTTGGCATTACATCAGACACGCTCGACAGGGTAGCATCATTGCATCATGCAGGGGTGGATGTTATTTGCCTCGATAGTGCACACGGCCATACAAAGGGTGTGATGGATACTTTAAAAAACATTAAAAAAACTTTCAAAGGCATACAGGTAATTGCAGGCAATGTAGGTACAGCAGCGGGTGCATTGGCCCTTGCCAATGCCGGTGCAGATGCAGTAAAAGTGGGTATTGGCCCCGGGTCTATCTGCACCACCCGAATCGTTGCAGGTACCGGTGTGCCGCAGATCACGGCCGTAATGGAAGCAGCCGCCGCCTTAAAAAATAAAAATGTGGGCATCATCAGCGATGGAGGTATCCGGTATACCGGCGACCTGGTAAAGGCATTGGCCGCAGGTGCCAGTTGTGTAATGATGGGCAATGTGTTTGCAGGAACAGAAGAAAGTCCCGGCGAAACCATTATTTATGAGGGACGTCGTTTTAAACAGTATAGAGGCATGGGTTCATTAGGCGCCATGGCGCAGGGTAGCAGCGACCGTTATTTCCAGGATGTGGAGGATGATATAAAAAAATTCGTTCCCGAAGGTATTGAAGGTAGGGTGGCATTTAAAGGCCCTCTGAAAGAAGTGGTTTATCAATACACGGGTGGATTAAGAGCGGGTATGGGTTACTGTGGTGCAGCAACAATCAAGGCGCTGCAAAAAGCAATCTTTGTTAAAATTACCAACGCCGGTATTAAAGAAAGTCATGCACATGATATTGCGATTACAAAGGAAGCACCGAATTATAGCAGGTAGGCAGCCCCACCCGGCCTCCCCGAAGGGGAGGAGGAAGGCAGGAGCCTGAAAATGTGAGCGGCTTTTATCGTAGCAAGAACTGGCTTTCTATAAAACTGCTGCAAATTAAAATGCATATATTTCAGAAAGAGTTTACACCATCTTAAAAAGTTGTAAACTCTTTTAATAACTACTAATGGGCACCCAAAATTTATTTCTACATTCGCATACCAGTGGAATAAAATCAATATGAAAAAAACGCTTCTCCAGTTTACTTACTTTGCATTTCCCATTTTCCCATTTTCAAATTTTCAAATTTTCAAATTCAATTTGCCTAACAAGACATTTATAATACAACTGGCGTTCATTTTCACATTTTCTCATTTTCACACTCTCACATTCGCCCAGGATTCCTCGCATATCCGAATCTCGCTGCTCACCTGTACGCCCGGTGAAGAGTTATATTCCACGTTTGGCCATACCGCCATCAGGGTAACCGACAGCAGCAGTGTTACCGACTATGTTTTCAATTATGGTACTTTCAATTTTGAAGAGCCTGGCTTTTATACAAAATTTGTAAGGGGTAAATTGTTGTACTACCTGTCTGTAGAAAATTTCCAGGATTTTAAATACGCTTACCAGGCAGAAAACCGCGGCATTACAGAGCAGGTGCTGAATATGTCGCCGGTTGAAAAAATTTCGTTGATGGAGGCATTAAATGAAAATGCAAAAGATGAAAACAAATTTTACAAATACGATTTTTTTTTAGACAACTGTACTACAAGAGCCAGGGATGTACTGGTTAAATTTAAACCGACACATCCCGTATTTAACCCGGTAATGCCGCCGGGTACCCGGTTCAGGCAGGCTATTCACCAATACTTAGATATGAACGAAAAGTACTGGAGTAAGCTTGGGATTGATCTTTTGTTGGGCGAACCCACCGATGCAGTAATGACAACGGCTCAATCGCAGTTTTTACCGGATAATTTAATGAAGTCGTTAGACAGCAGCAATGTGAACCACCAACTGGTTGCATCAACCACCAATCTGTATCCCGTTCAACAGCAAAATAGCAACGGATCTTTTTTTACGCCCCTGTTTGTTTTTTCTTTGTTGTTCATCATTATTGTGCTACTACATTTTTCAACCAATCACCGGGTAGGTATTTTTTTACAGGGTTTTAATGGTGTCTTCTTTTTTTTAACAGGTGCCATGGGATTGTTATTCATTTTTATGTGGACAGGCACAGATCATTCCATGACAAAAAATAATTACAATTTAATGTGGGCCTGGCCCACCAATACAATCATCGCGTTTTTTGTAAACAGTAAACAAAAATGGGCCAGGAAGTATTTTGGGGTTAGCTCCATTCTTTTAATACTCGTATTGTTACTATGGTTCTCTTTACCCCAGCAATTAAATAATGCCCTGATTCCTGTTGCACTGCTACTGACTTTTATCAGTGCCAAAAAATATTTCAAGCCGCTTACCTAAAACCGGGCGCTCATCCAAATATTTCCTGCATCCTGCATCTTTGCTACGGGTGCGCCGCTCCTATTAAATAATTACTGTAAATTCGTAGAAATCGCACAGCTCGTGAGTGAAAACACCATTATATATCAAAACGCTTCTATCTTCTATCGCACCATTGGAGTGGGTAAACCGGTTGTATTAGTACATGGTTTTGCAGAAGATGGCGAAATCTGGAACAGCCAGGTAGATTTCTTAAAAGATCATTTTCAGCTGATCGTTCCCGATCTGCCGGGCAGTGGGCAATCGGAGCTGGTACCCAACGCCAGTATTGAAACCTATGCGGAAATTGTAAAACTAATCATAGACGTAGAGCTTCAAAAATCTGTTATTCCGGAGAAAGAGGAAGCAGACCTTAACGCGAAAAACCCAGTTACTTCCGGCTGGGAGCCAGGCGGCCTGGTTACCATAGTTGGCCACAGCATGGGTGGATACATTACACTGGCCTTTGCAGAGAAATACCCTCAGTACCTTCGATCCTTCGGCCTTTTTCATTCTACCGCATTTGCAGATACCGAAGAAAAAAAACAGGTAAGACTGAAGGCGATTGATTTTATCAATGACAATGGAGCGAATGCGTTTCTAAAAACCAGTATTCCCGGATTGTTCACCAAAGCATTTGCAGAAAAATTTCCCGAAAAAATAAATGGCCTGGTTGAAAGGGGGAAAAGTTTTACTGCGGCGGCACTGGTTCAATACTATTATGCCATGATAGAACGGCCTGACCGGACCATGGTTTTAAGAGACACCCAACTCCCCATACTGTTTATCATCGGTGAATTTGATACTGCCATTCCATTTCAAAGTAGCCTTCAGCAGTGTTATATACCTGCAGAATCACATGTTCATATACTGAATCAATCGGCACACATGGGTATGTGGGAAGAAACAGATAAATCAAACCAGGCATTGTACACTTTTTTGTCTTAACAGGTCGTTTACCAATGGTATTATTAATATGAGATGGCAACATATTCAATTTTTAACAATTACCCCGCACAACGGGATTTCGATTTTATTTATTTTTATAGCCAATCCCGGTTTATTTAGCTGATTATGAAGAAATTCCTTTTTACTATATTTTTATCCATATCCCTGTTGAATGCATTTTCAGCGCATATTAAAGGGGGATTTCTCACCTATGAATACCTTGGGCCGGGCATTACAAACCCTGCTAACAACCGGTATAAGATTACGCTTACGGTTTATATGAGTTGTTTTCCGTCAGCAGGCCAGTTGACCAACCCAATTAAGCTTACCATTTTTTCAGGAAATACTACGGCGATCATAGACAGCCCATCAGTTTCCATAACCAGCAGGTACGAGCTTGAGAAAAGAGCAGATGAACCCTGCATCTCTTTAGATCAGCGGGGCTGCTATTACACAATCGTAGTATATCAACTGGATAACTATGAATTGCCGGTTTCCGCTGCGGGTTATACCATTAGCTACCAGCGTTGTTGCCGGATAGCCGGTATGGAGAATATACAAAATTCCGGAAATGTAGGTAATACTTATTCCATTAAGATTCCGGGTACCAGTTCACCTGTGCCGAATGCAAATAGAAACAGCAGTCCCGATTTTGCCGTAAATGACACGGCAGTAGTTTGCGGTGGCAGCTTTTTCAGCTATCCTTTTAAAGCTACCGATAAAGACGGTGATGTACTGACCTACTCATTGTGCTCTGCTTACGAAGGCGGATCTACGGGTGCACCCACTCCCCATCCTGCATCTTCTCCGCCATATACGGTGCTTACTTATACCAGCCCTTTTTTCGGAGCACAACCAATGGGGGCAAATGTGAGTATCAATTCTACTACCGGGCTTATTAGCGGCACAGCTCCAATACCTGCTACTTCAGGGGGCGAGTTTGTGGTAACTGTTTGCGTTACCGAAACAAGGGGTGGTGTATTTGTAGGTGAAACAAGAAAAGAGTTGCACATACAGGTAAAAGATTGCAATCCCGTTGAAGCTAAACTGGCGCCAAAGGGTGTTACCTGTGATGGCTTTAGTGTAAATTTTTCCAATTCCAGCAGCAATCAATCCGGCACGAATTATCTTTGGCAATTTGGCGATGCGTCTTCGGGAATAAATGATAGTTCCACATCGGCTACTCCCGTACATGTATATTCGGATACCGGTATTTACCGCGTAAAACTGACGGTTTCTTTAGGTGGCCTTTGTACTAATTCGGACACTTTGCTGGTGAGGGTTTATCCTGGTTTTTTCCCGGGATTCTATACAGTCGCTCCTACATGCATCGGTGTACCTGTCCGGTTTTTTGATTCAACAAAAGCAAAATTCGGAAATGTGTTTGGCTGGAAATGGAACTTTGGAAATCCGCTGGCTACCAACGACACCAGTCTTCTTTCAAACCCTACCTACACCTATACTGATTCCGGAAGTTATAATGTACAGTTAATCGTAGGTAGTACACTTGGATGTTCTGATTCCGTTACCAACATCATAAAAATAAATCCCAAACCTGTTGTAAATTTAGTACCCCGCGATACACTGATTTGTTCGATAGATACTTTGCAACTAAAAACTACCTATACCGGTATATTTTTATGGAGCCCCAATTATAATATCAGCAGCCTCACCAGTCCTACCCCACTTGTAAGCCCCGATGTACCCACCAGGTATTACCTTAGTTTTACTGACGGATTTGGCTGTACCAATAAGGATTCCATCTTTGTAAATGTAGTAACAGCAGTAAGTATTGGTGCAGGTAATGATACCACCATTTGCAGAACCGACGGACTAATACTGAATACCAGCAGCAATGCGCTTCGTTATATTTGGACACCTGCTTTGTACCTAAGCAGCGATACGGCCAAACGTCCGTTTGCCAACCCTTTGGATCCGGTTACTACCTATAAGGTGATAGGGAATATCGGCAAATGCAGGGACTCCTCTACCGTAACCATCCGGACATTAGCTTACCCGAATGCGAATGCAGGGAAAGACACTTCTGTTTGTTTTGGATATTCCGCAAGTTTAAAAGCAACGGGTGGCATTTCCTATCAATGGACACCTTCTACCTTTTTATCGGCTACCAATATTGCCAATCCCAATGTGTTGAATCCAACAATAACCACTCAGTACATTGTTGCGGTTAGAGATGTGGTGGGCTGCCCCAAACCCGCTTATGATACGGTGATTGTAAATGTAGACCCTCCCCTTTTGCCAGATGCCGGTCCATCCGACACTACCGTAGTATTGGGCGAACCACTATACCTGAATGGAACGGGAGGCAATACTTATTTATGGCAACCCAACAGGTGGCTCAGCAATCCGGCGGTAGCCAATCCTACTGCTTTGCCGGAAGATAATATTACTTACCAGTTACTGGTAACCAGTATTTCAGGTTGCCAGGATTCGGACAGTATCCGGATTAAATTATACAAAGTGCCACCGAGTTTTTATGTACCCACCGGCTTTACCCCTAACAATGATGGCAAAAATGACCTGATAAAACCCATTTTATTAGGAATGAAATCGCTTCAATATTTCAGGGTGTACGATCGCTGGGGGAAACTGTTATTTTATACCACTCAAAAAGGAGCAGGCTGGGATGGCACATTTAAAGGAAACCCGCAGGACCCCGGCACTTATGTATGGATGGCGTCAGGCGCTACTTTTACCGGAGAAGTGATTGTTAGAAAAGGGTATGCGGTGCTTATAAGATAGGTGAAGGGTCAATGGGCAATGGTGAATGGTGAATGTGATGAGTAATGAGTAATGAGTAATGAGTGATGAGTCGTGACAAAACCAACTTTCAACCATCAACTTTCATCAAACCTTCTACCGTATACCTTATGTCTTTGCCTTATACCTTTGCCTTACACCATACACCTCTCACCTTTTTTCCGATATTCTGTATTAATTTCGGGCATGAATAAGATTGTATTAATTACTGGCGCAACTTCCGGAATTGGAGAAGCCTGTGCAAAAAAATTTGCTGCTGCCGGATACCACCTCATCATTACCGGCCGCCGGGCGGATCGGTTGAATGATCTGAAAACAACCCTTGAAAATGATTTTTCCGTAAAGGTACTTTCCCTGGTATTTGATGTACAGGATAGAAAATCAGTTGAAGAAACTTTAGGTTCATTACCTGTCGAATGGCAGCCGGTCGACATCCTGATCAATAATGCCGGGCTGGCGGCCGGCAGAGATTCTTTTGAAGATGCGGATATGAAAGACTGGGAAACCATGCTAAATACCAATGTACACGGACTGCTATACGTTACCAAAGCAATTGTCCCGATGATGATTGCACAAAAAAAAGGTCATATCATCAATATGGGGTCGGTGGCCGGAAAAGATGTGTATGAAAAAGGCAATGTGTACTGCGCCTCCAAGTTTGCGGTAGATGCCCTTAATAAAGCCATGCGTATTGATTTGCTGAAACACAATATTAAAGTGACCGGTATCCATCCCGGGGCGGTGGAAACTGAATTTGCCCTGGTGCGTTTTAAAGGCGATGAACAAAAGGCAGCGGCTACCTATAATGGAATTACTCCCCTTACTGCAGCTGATATCGCCGATACTATTTTTTACTGCGCCGGGTTGCCCGCCCATGTTTGTATCAACGATTTGGTAATTACCTGTACTCAACAGGCTGATGCTTATTATTTTAACAAAACACAATAAAGATCGTTTTCAGTTGTTTTAATAAAGCGTATATCCCTGTTCCGCTGAACCGGTTTGAATTGGCATGAAATTGGTCAATTCGCAGCAAATTTTCGACACAGCAGGAATTTGGATATAGTGGATTTACTGACTACTTTCATTTTAATATCCTTACCCAATCTGAAACAGATGAAAAACCTTTTTGCTCATATCATCATTACAGGGCTTATTTTAACCGGGACTCAATCCTCAGCTCAAAATGTTATCAGGCAGGCGGTTTGCTCCGATTCTTTTATTTTACACCAGGCTGACAGTATTAAGCAGGAGCTTTCCAAACAAGGTTTTATTGTGGTAAAAGAAGCCTCCATGGCCATGGAAAGTGAATATGAAATGCCGGTGATTGTTCCTTTAACACAGGGAAGCTGGTACCAGTTTGTTTTTATCGGGGACATCACCTCCAAACTATACGAAGTAAGAATGTATGACTGGGACGAAAAACAAGTAGCCTATCAAAAGAAACAATGGGGTGATGTAGATGGAAATGTGATCAGCTATTCTTATATCCCGCGGGTTTCAGAATACCACATGATTAAGCCGGTGCAGGTAAATAAGAAAAAGAAAAACCTGTGCGGATATGTAATGCTGCTGAAAAAAGTAAAACAATAAAATATTTTGCCTCGATATTGAAACGCTCCGTTATGCGGGGCGTTTTTTGTTTAGTGGTTGGGATATTGGATATTGGGATATTTATTTTTCTGCCGGATACAGAACAGTGGATGCCGAGGCAAATGGGATAATGCAGGTAAAGTTCAATGAAGATATTCAGTACAAGTGTGCGACGCCACCGAAGTTCAACATCGCTTCTTAGCCCGGACAATAATTTTTCTTTGTATTTGATCAACAAAAAATCCCCACCATTTTGTGAGGATTTTTAGTTGATCAAATTTTCACTTATTGCGCCAGCGATATCCTTATCTGTACGCCCGCCCTGGTATTGGTGGTAGGCGCACTGGAAGAAATATAAGGGTTTACCCTGCGCTGGTCAAAGAACAGTTTAAGGTTTACCCGGTTGTTTAAAAAGTAATCAATGGTTGGAGAAATGGTTATTTCTTTACTGCCACCGGTTGGTAAGGTTGAGTTCTGGTCGAGGCGGTTGTTTACGGTTACATTGTCCCGTATTCTAAAGTCAAGCCGGAAGTTGATCTCGTTGTCGAGCTTGCCGGTTTGATCCTTACTCAAAAATTTGGGCAACTTCAATCCGCCGAATAATTTGAGGCCGCGTTTACGGAAGCCTGCACCCACTGAAAATTCGGTACTCCTGGTTTCGCTCAATTGAAAATCTACCAGGCTAAGACTGAGGGTGCGTTGCTTGGTATAATCAATCTTAAACTGGAACTGGTTGGTAAACATCATATCCACCCCTACCAGTGGCGCAAACTGTTCCTGTATGGTAATATTGGGCAGCAGGAAATAAGGGATGTAATTTTTAGAAATGGTATCATAAAAGGAAGGGTATCCATACCGGGACACATCTTCGTAGAGCAGAGCGGAAGTAAAGCCATTCATACTCAGGCTTCCGTTGTAACCATGCGAAACTGTAAAATTGGTAAAAATTTTATCGAGGCCCTTTATCCGGCTGAGGCCATTGTAATCCAGCTTCCAGTTGGGCCGTGGGATAATGCTGCGGAACGGATTGGATTTTATATTGGGATTGCTTTGTTTTATTAAGCCCACATTATTGGGGTCCTGCCCGGAATAGGCCGCTATAAATGCGGGAATTAATACATCATTTGCATACCGGTTGTATCCATAGGCATATCCATCTGCTTCCTGTCGTCCACCACTGTATTTATTAAGCGCACCCAACCGCTGAGAAATGATCTTCCTGTTATCCTGGAACTTCAGAAAGGTAGTGGATATCTGGTTGGGGTCAAACTTGCCAAACAGGGTTTTGTAAGAGATATAACTTACATCAAATCCGCCACCGGCATAAGGGCTCAGGTGGCCAAATGCATTACCCGTGTTGGTGGTATCTTTAAATAATTCGGAATAATTTTTATTAAAGGTTTTATTTACATTGATGCTGATGGTCAAATCCCTTACCGGCTCTACCTGGGCGGTTAAAGTAAGGCGCTGGTCGAAGGACTGTTGCAAAATGCTGTTAAAGGTAGAATCCTTTGTAAATAATCCCTTGCGTGCTGCATTATTGAGCCAGTTGGTATCCGGTTGCCGGCCCATAATAAAGCCAAAGCCGGGTTGCATACTCCGGAAATTCTGACCTACATACTGGGTGCTGTCCAGGTAACCCGGTAAGCGGGTATTCGCATTTTCCGACAGTGAAACATTCACCTGCTTTACACTGGTTATTAATTTGCCAAATACCCTGCCGATGGTACCCACATCCGGCAATTGATTGGGATCCTTTATCCTTGTTACTTTAATGCGCTTGAATTTTTTGGTGGTGATTCCACCTTTTGTGATGGTTCTGAAAATAGAATCCCTTCTTACTTCTTTTGTTCTTGATCTTGCGCTGCTATCTCTTGGTTGCTCGATGGCCCGGAAGAATTTAATCTTACTATACAACCTCGTAAAATCAAGCTGGGCAGTTGCCTCCTGGCTTTGGCCATTCTCCAAAATATTACCTAACTCTACGGCCAGTCTTGAAGCACCTATCCAACGGTAGATGGCCTGGTATTTTAGATTCACCGTTGTCCAATCCAATAATGGGAATTTGGCGGTGGGCAAAGTATAAGAAATATTGGCTGCCTGGTTGTAGAGGGTATTTCTTCCACCCTTTACAAGATTGCTCCATACGCTATCCTTCTTTGGTTTGGTATCAATCCTGCCGGCAGGTTCATCTACCCTTGAATTGTTAGTCGCAGTAAAATCGAAATTAATGGAACGGGTAAACGCCCATCGGAAAATATAGTCCCGCTGGAAGGTTAAAAACTTGTCATAGGTTTCCGGAATCTTGTATTTATCAGACCCTACGCTACGTGGCCGGATGGCGCCAAACTGCCGGTGAATATCCGCCCTGAAACTGATTTGCGACGGAACTGGATTGACATTGAAATCCTTTACCAGGTCGAACCAGTGTTTTTTTCTTTTGGTAAAAAATTTGACCTTCTTAAATGGCTCAATGTATTTAGGCTGCGGTGCAAAATTATAACCTAACCCGCCCCGGTGCCTGGTAACCTCATTGTTTTCAATCAGGGGGTTGTGTGCGGTAATGTTGATATAAGAATAGCTTAGATCAATATTGGAGATATCATAAATTTTAGGGCTTTTTTGGCTGGTCCTGTTTTTTCGTACATTGGTAAAATTCAGGGTTTTGGTACTGGTAAAATCGATGGCTGCCTCGTTGATAGAATCCCTTTTATTGGCAGGAGATACACCTAATTTATCTTTCAGCCTGATATCAAGATCGTATGGATCATACTCCGGCTTGCTGATGGTTTGCGAATAGCTTGCAAACATAGGGATAGAAATGGCTGCAGCTTTTGGTAATAACTTACCCAGCTCAAGGTTGGCCGCAACATCAAATTGGGTAAAGTCGTCGCGGTAACGTTCATTTACTCTTTGTTCCAAGGTACCAAAGCCGGTGGTATGTTTGGTTAACGATCCTGTGATGGTACCCAGGTCGGCCAGCGTCATATCAATTCTTGCCATGGCAGCCCAGCCACCGTTTTCGTTGATGGAATTGAGCCTCAATTCATTTACCCACACTTCGCCGCAGGCATTGCTGTTATTCACATTTTCCACTCCTATCAATATCCCCCTTACCTCACCCAAATTTGGATCTCCCAAAATAGAATAGGTTTGCCCATTGCTTTGCGGCCGCCGGTATATAAGGGTTGGCACGCCATTGATATTTCTTTCCTGCTTCAGTTTTGGCAAAACTGTCAGGTCTACATTTAAACTGTTGATGGCCCTCCAGAGCGTATCATTGTAGGCATCGGTATTTGCATTTAATGAGCCTGCACCAAGCGGAGTTAAATACAATGGTATTTTTATTTCATAATAATTACTCACAAAGTCGGTACCTATCCTGATCACCGCATTTAAATCACGGTCCCTGATATTGTTGGGTGTCTTTATATTATTTTCCGCATGAATAAACATGGACAGATTACCATATTGCCTGATATCCCTGTTGGCAAATGTTTGCTGTACGCCCCTTGCATCGCCTTTTGTCAATCCGCAAAACTGCAGCGACATACTTTGTTCGTTTTGCAACAGGTTCACCCCATTGTTACTTTGTATTTGCTGGCGCTGAATTTCTCTTGGAGTACGATACGGTAATGGTGTACGTTTGTCATTTTCTTCAATATTTACCCCGTTGATATTTAAATCCGAACTGGTGGTGATGGGTGAATAAATACCGGAAGAATCAATCTTGTTGGGGAACCTCCGCCAGATATTGCGGGTAAGCTCCAGTTTGCCAAAACGCATCACCACTTCATCTTCAAAATCTGTCAAAAACATCCGGATAAAACGGATTGATTTAAAATCGGGGATCTTGCCTATTTTCCTGTTATAGGCTCCAATTGGTACCCTGAACTGGTACCATGTTTCCGGGCGGGTAGTTCCATCCGGCAAACCGGTTATGTTCACTGTTTTTTTATCAACGATATAATTTACGCCAATCTGCATGGCAGGATCATTTACCGGCTTAATATCCACTATGTATTGAAAGTATTCCTCCGATTCATTCATGGTATTATCCCTGTTCAGGTCCTCAGCATCCGGGTAAAGCGTGGCGGCTGAAGAAAAGATGGAACCATCATTCACTTTTGAATTCCCTTCGGGATTGTTGAAATTCTTATAGCGTTTTAAAACGCCATCAGTAGGCGTAAATGCTGCATCGCGGTAATGGGTATAATCATCGGCCGAAGGATCTTTTGAAGCCAGTTGAAAGGCTGCATTGTTGACCGACCCCTGCAACTGTGCCAGGTAAGGCGCCCTTCTTACCGCCTCTGAATCGTTGTTGTTTCCATCAAAACCCAAATCCTGGAAAACCCGGTCAGCAGCATCGTTGCTAAATGCATTGGTTACCTGTATGGGATTCAGTGGAACTCTTCCCCACACGGAGGAATTATCTACCTGTGCCGGTGCGGTGGGTGTAGGCAATCCATTTTCATAAAACCTTCTTCCATCCTTTAAAACATCTTCAGAAATATTGCCGAGGTTGAAATATAATTTACCACCGGTTGATTTATCCGCATTGGGCCTGCTGGCAGTATTTATGAAAGGATCCTGTACCCAAAATTCGATGAACTCAATATTCGCCGTTTCAAAATCTGACTGGTCGATATTTCTCATTAAGCCACCCCATTTTTGTTTAGGGCTTTTTAAGCGGTTATTATTATCAATTCCCAAAGCGGAGGATTCATAATTATAAGGGCCCTTCTCGGTAGGATAATAGGCAAGGTCAAAAGTGATCAGTTGGTTTTGGCCAAAGTCGGTGGTACGTTGCGGAAATATTTCGCTCTGCTTTACCAGCCTCACCCGTGGGTCACTGAGTTCTGCCCTGTTTTCGCTTAACGGGTTATTTACTCCCTTAAAGCCCTGCAATGCTGGTTCAATCTGGTACCAGGCTAGTTTCGCTCTTTTTTTACCATAGTCAAGATTGTTGTTTAAAGTAGCTTCCGGAAACAGCACATTGCCGCTTAGATCGGTTGCATTTTGAGGGGTGGAAGCCATGGCCCAGCTAATAGCCGGAAAACGAAGATCGATGCCGGATTTGCTGCCTTCAAAATCATCAATATATACCGTACCGGCAGCACCTTTTCCAATTTGTGGCGCATGGCCGGGTTGTAAAAAAGCACCCTCTGCATATGCATTGATGGTAGATGGAGCAGTGGTGGAATAAAATGGCAGCTTATCCAATAATTTGGTAAGACGGGGCATTTCTTTGCGGTAATTAACATCCATTCCATACATCGTATTCCGGATGGGATCTTCACCAATATTGTTTTTGGTAAAGAATGGGCGTTCGCCCAGGCGCACAATCGTACCTCCAATTGCCAGTTGCTCCTTCAGCGTGTTTTTGGCAAGATAATCTAACCGAAGACCCAGGTAATTGCGTTGCTGAATTCCAAATGCAGCGTTGTTTTCAAAATTTACCTGCACGGGCAGACCGGCATTTAATATGGCCTGGTTGGTTACTTTAATAGTGCCGAGGTCGTAGTTGATATCATAATCTGCTCCTTCAATCAGCGTTTGTCCTCCTGCAGTTACTGTTACGCTTCCACGCGGAATATTATAACCGATACTGATATCCGACGAACCCGATGTGCGGGCTGATCCCTTTAAAACAAAACGGTTGAGATTTGGAAACTGCTGCGCCACCGCCTTGATGGAATCGTACAAAGCATAATACAAAGTATCCTTCGCATTGGGTGGAGCAACGGTGTACACCTGCGCTGCAAGATCACGCCCAAAAGGTTCCAATACGGGAAACACAATCCTGCTGTATGGAGATATCACTGTAAAACCTTCCACATAGTCAAAAACCCCATCCGGTTGCGGATCGAGCTGGTTATTCAATTTATCCAGGTTGACCAGTGAAATGATCGGAACGCCCTGGTTCTTATCTCCAAATGGCACATACCTTTTCCAGCCAAGACTGGGTTCCTGGTACAATACATTCAGTTTAAAATCGGTGGAAGTTAAGGTGCCATACCCTACGGAATATACATTCTTCATCATCAGGTTCCAGATGGGTAATGCGGTACGTTGTGAAGTAGCTTTTAATAATTTAAGGAATAATACCTTTTGCGTAGCCGAAGTACTGTCGGGGGGCAGATCTTGCGAAAACTCACCCACCTGGTATATCTTTCCATTGTAGGCATACTGGTAGGCAACCGCCAGTATTTCATCCGGCTGCAGTGGCTGGCTGATAGAAATATAACCTGCCTGCCTGTTAAATATGTATTGGGTAGAATCTAATTTTCTTGCAAATATTTTTTCAAAATCCTGAACCGGAGAAAGTCCGAGCGTTTGTAAATTACTAACCACCAGTGCCGGGTTCCTGTTGCCGGAGTTGGTAACTATCTTGCTGTAAAGATCGTTGGTATTATTGGCCGGTGGTGCAAAATTGCTAAGTACATTAATGATTGGTGGCTGCTGGTAAGGATTTTTTTCACCCAGGTCCATCAACCCCACAATATCCCTGGTATTGGTAGTGCTGCCATTGCGGTTGGTAACCCATACTTCCAAACGCAGAATTTGTACCGGTGTAGTAACGGCAGGCAGCCTGGACAATACTTTGTTGTAATTATCCCTGAAATATTGTCCCAGTAAAAAGTGGCGGTTCTCTTCGTACTCGTCTGCTTTTACATCAATAACCTGCGCCGCCGCACCTCCCTGCAAATTTACAGATTGCCTTTGCGATTTCTGGTTGGCCAATACTGCGGTCACGTTCAGTTTACCAAATTGTAATTGTGTTTTTAAACCAAACAATTGCTGGGCGCCCGGTATAAAAGTACTGCGGGAGGGAAACTGCACTGCACCGGCTTCGATCCTTTTAATGATCTCATCATCCACCCCACTATAATCCAGCTTCAACTGGTTATCCTGCCCAAAGTTGGCCAGGGTATTATAATTAATAGGGAACTTTAGTTTATCTCCTATATTGGCATTTACATTTACCTGCGCATTCATATCAAAATCAAATCCGCCATTCCGTCTTGCTCTTTCAGGTAATGTTGGATTCTTTACATTTTGTCCCTGGTAGCCAGCGGTAATATCCACATTACCCTGCGGGCTAATATCGATTTTACCATTCCCAAATAAGCGGTTAAATAAGTTATCGTATAATGACAGGCGGGGCTTTGTCAACTTTCGGTTGAGCAGGTTCATCGTGTTGGCCCGCTTTTTAAAATAGTCTATTTCTGCCTGGCGGCCACGCAAAGCCCAGTATTCATCAAATGTGTAGGTAGAAGGTGTGCGGTAGAATTTGTCGCCGATTTTTTCGTACACCGTATAAAGCCGGGTTCTGAAATCGTAGGCCACCGAATCCGTAATATTGGCAGGGGTTTTAAAATCGTAGGTGCTTTTTCTATTGTCGCTGATCACATCGCCTTTACGGTCGTGGATGGGGTATGGCAGGGTATCTGGTACATTTATACCTTTCCCGGAGGTGGGTGTATGATTCCCTGTATTATTAGCAGTAAGTGATAATGAAATAGCTGAGAAAAGTACTAAATACACTAACCTAAAGCCAATTAATTTTGGTTTTAAAATTCTTTTACGAAACATTCCGGTATGTCAGTTAAGGTAGAATTTGATCAAATGGCTTTGAGTGCTTTTTTTATTAAATCTTCCAGGTTGCTGGTATTGGTATCGGTTAATGTAATTTTTTTAATGGCTGCTTCTGCCTGGGCCCTTGTAATACCCAATGCCACCAATGCATTTAACGCATCTTGTTGTATTGTATTGCCTGCCATAGAAGCCACCTGTATAATACTATCTATTTTTCCTACCTTATCTCTCAGTTCCAGTACTAAACGCTCGGCTGTCTTTTTGCCAATCCCCTTGATGCTCTCCAGTAGTTTGATATTTCCCTGTTGAATTGCCGTACTTACCTCATCAGGCTTTAGGTGAGACAACATCATTCGGGCGGTAGCTGCACCAATGCCCGATACACTGATGAGTTGAATAAACATTTCTTTTTCGCTTCTGTCAAAAAAACCATACAAGGTATGGGCATCCTCTTTAATCTGCAGGTAGGTATACAATTTACCTTTTTCACTTTGCTGGATGAGGGTGTAGGTATTTAAACTGATATTTACTTCATAGCCCACGCCATTTATGTCCACATAAACCTGTGCCGGGTTCTTCATTGTAAATTTGCCTTCCAGATACGCGTACATAATGCCTTTAAGTATGTTGCGAAAATAAGGATATTTCGTGAGGGAAGGTACAAAATTCAAGCAAGCAGTTTTTAATGTATTTTTGCGGCTTAACGGAAAATTAATGTACTGACCCAAAAAACAAATCTTTAAACTGATATGCAAAAAATTACCGCCGCCATTACCGCAGTAGGAGGATATGTACCCGAATACAGGCTTACAAATGCTATCCTTGAAACAATGATTGACACAAACGATGAGTGGATCAGAACAAGGACTGGTGTGGAAGAAAGACGAATTTTAAAAGGTGATGGCCTGGCCACTTCAGATATGTGTGTACCTGCTGTACTGGAGCTTTGTAAAAAAAGAGGCATCCTGCCGGCAGAAATTGATTGCATGATCTGTGCAACGGTTACCCCGGATATGTTTTTTCCTGCTACCGCTAATATTGTGTGTGATAAAATAGGCGCTGTAAATGCCTGGGGGTACGATTTAAGTGCCGCCTGCTCCGGGTTTTTATTTGCATTAACCACCGGGGCCTCGCTGATTGAAAGTGGCCGGTATAAAAAAGTGGTAGTAGTAGGGGCTGACAAAATGAGCGCTATTGTTGACTATACCGACCGCACTACCTGCATACTTTTTGGAGATGGCGCTGGCGCTGTATTGTTGGAACCATCCGCGGATGAGAATGGGGTATTGGATAGTTTATTAAAAAGTGATGGCAGCGGGCGTGATTTTTTACACATGAAGGCAGGAGGCTCACTCAAGCCATCCAGTCATGAAACGGTGGATGCGAAAGAACATTATATCTACCAGTCGGGGCCACAGGTATTTAAGTATGCAGTAAAAGGCATGGCTGATGCAGCCTACGATTTGCTGCAACGGAATAATTTAACTGGTGATGATATTGCCTGGCTGGTACCGCACCAGGCTAATAAGCGTATCATTGATGCAACTGCCAACAGGATGGGCTTGTCGCACGACAAGGTAATGCTGAATATACAACGCTTTGGTAATACCACGGCCGCTACGATACCATTGTGCCTCTGGGAATGGGAAAAGCAATTGAATAAAGGAGATAAAATCGTGCTGGCCGCTTTTGGTGGCGGATTTACCTGGGGGGCTACACTGGTGAGTTGGGCGTATGATACCCCAGCAGCCCCCTAACCCCCGAAGGGGAAACCGGAGGAGCATTCGGATTTCAATATTTTTTTGAGATATAGAAATGAAACTGTTATTACGGTTAGTTGAATAGCCAATATCGAATCAATAAAACAAGTAATGCCATGAAAATATTATTAGATATACCCGATAACAAATCAGCTTCTTTAATGGACGTATTGAGGAGCATTCGCTATGTAAAAGCTAAGCCGCTTACTGATGAAAAGGCTCTTTTATTAGAAGAAATAAGGGAAGCCGTAATTGAAATGAAATTAATCAGGGCCGGTAAAAAAAAGGCACGTAACGCTGAAGAATTCCTGCATGAGTTATAATGTAAAGTCCATTGCCGTATTTGAGAGACAGGCTAAAAGGCTTATCAAAAAATATGCATCGTTAAAAAATGAACTTTTGGAACTGGTTAAGGTACTAAAAGAAAACCCCCAACAAGGAACTGCTATCGGTAAAAGCTGTTTTAAAATTCGTATTTCCATCGCTTCGACGAGTAAAGGTAAAAGCGGTGGCGCAAGGGTTATCACTAATTTCGTGGTTATTGAAAATACCGTTTACCTGCTCTCTATCTATAGTAAATCTGAAAAAGAAAATTTAACTGATAAAGAACTGGAAGAACTATTAAAGTTTATTCCGGGATAAGAAGAAATCTGTGTGAGAAGAAGGGGAGTTTTTGCAAGCCCATTTTCACCAATCTATTTTTTGTCCGGGCATTTGAAACTTGACTGAACATCGTTGCGTCGCCCTCTTTTGCAATTGTGCAGATAGCAACATTTTCCGCAGAGAATCAATATCTGTTTGTATTTCAGAATTAACGAAAGTTGAGTTATGAAAAGGAATTGAAATTATTATACACCTGTCTTATCCCCCTTCGGGGGCCAGGGGGCCGCTCTTTTCGTTCCCGCATACAATTCATACTCCAGCAGCCGGCAATCAATTTTGCTGGTGTAAAATTCTATGCGGCGTTTTGGTTTAAGGCCGATCTTTTTCGCCAGTTCTAAATTGCCGGTGAAAATATAACCCGTGTATCCCTTGCATTTTTTCTTCATAAAATCGCCCATCCTGCCGTAAGTAATTTCCAGTTCAGCTTCTACCCCAAGGCGGTCGCCGTATTCGGGGTTAAAATAAATAACACCCGGCTGGTCCTCCGGTATGTCGGTCATTTCAAAATCACACAGTTCAAATTTAATATGGTCGGCCACACCTGCGGCACCGGCATTTATTTTTGAAATATTGATGGCATCGCCGCTGATGTCTGTTGCGATGATTAGTAAGCCCGGTACTGCGGTTATTATTTCGTCTAACCGCCTGCGCTGTTCTGTATACATTTCTTCCTGAAACCCTGCCAGGTGCATGAATGCATAATTGCTTCGGTATAATCCGGGCTTTCGGTTGGTGGCGAGTAGTGCTGCCTCAATGGCCAGTGTTGATGATCCACACATCGGGTTGATAAAGGGTGATTTTCTATCCCATTTAGTTGCCAGCAAAGTGGCTGCCGCCAATGCTTCCAGCATCGGGGCCTTACCTGGAATTTTACGATACCCATGTTTGGATAATGTTTCACCGGAAGTATCTACAAATATTTCTGCGAGGTCTTCTTTCCAGTATAAATGAATCACCGCCTTATCCAGCTCCGGACCTGAATTAGGCCGCTGCCCGGTTCTGTTTCTAAACCGGTCAACAATCGCATCTTTTACTTTTACATTGGCAAACAGCGAATTATTGATGGTGTCATTGTCTACATTGCTGGTGATGGAAAAATAGCCATCCGCTGCAAGAATATCTTCCCATTCAAAATGGAGCAATGCGTTATATAAATCATCTGCATTGCGTGCAGTAAATTCATTGACGGAAAATAATACCTGGCTGGCGCAACGTAGGTTTAAATTCAACCGAATACAATCTGCGAGCGTACCCTGTAGTTCTATCCCCGTTTTAAAAATGCGAACCGGCTTAAAACCAAGTTCCGATACTTCCTGTTGCAGGAAGGGTGATAAACGATTGCTGCAGGTAATAATGATCCTGCTGTTGGTGTTGAAGAGTTGCATATTAGTTGCAAAAGTAGGCAATCAAAATGGGTTGGTAGTAGTGGAATATACAGTTCAAATTAAATCACATGAAGCAGTTTAATTTTGGCACATACGCCTTGATGAAAGTTTAATAAACATTCAATGCTGAACGGAGCG
Source organism: Ferruginibacter sp. (assembly GCA_031424955.1). Classification (GTDB taxonomy): domain Bacteria; phylum Bacteroidota; class Bacteroidia; order Chitinophagales; family Chitinophagaceae; genus Ferruginibacter. Next base: position 49,409 of record JANPIJ010000105.1, read on the forward strand.
TCGCCACTAAAGTTCAACCATGGCTGTACGGCTGGTATCAAAAAAATAAAACAGTATTCATTCAGGCATCTGATAATTTTTTATACCCGGTTATTCTTTAAATATGTTTGTATATAAACTGAGTTATTAAAATGAATTATCTTGTGTTATGGATTTTCAAAAAGATATAAGACTGGCGGTTTTAATTGATGCCGACAATGTTCCTTACAGCAATGTAAAAGGAGTAATGGAAGAAATCACCAAGTATGGCACTCCTACCTTTAAAAGAATTTATGGCGACTGGACAAGGCCCACTGTTTCAGGCTGGAAAAATGTACTGCTGGAAAACGCCATCACACCTATTCAGCAATACAGCTACACGCAAGGCAAAAACTCAAGCGACAGTGCACTCATCATTGATGCAATGGATATTTTATATTCCGGCAAAGTGGATGGTTTCTGTATTATATCAAGCGACAGCGATTTTACAAGACTGGCCACCAGGCTTAGGGAAGCGGGTATGAAGGTAATTGGCATCGGCCAGAAGAAAACACCCAACCCTTTTATTGTGGCCTGCGATAAATTCATTTACATGGAAATTATTGCCAACCCCGACGTGACCGAAAATGTGGCTAAAAAAGCCAGGACAAAAACTGCCCACCATGCACCGGCTTCTTCTTTTGATAAACTCAATAAAGAGACGCTGCATTTAATTGCCAACACGATTGATGATTTGGGAGATGAAAACGGATGGGCCTTTTTGGGTGAAGTAGGCAGCCTGTTGTTAAAAAAACAACCAAACTTCGATCCCAGGAATTATGGATTTTCAAAGCTTACACCATTGGTAGTTTCGCTGCCTCAGTTTGAAATTGATAAGCGTGATAAGGGAGGAACCAAATTAATTTATATCCGCAACAAAGAGCTGAATTAAGCCACCACAACCTGCCTTTATAACTGCACTAATTGAATGGGAAAGCATTCCTATTCCCTTTTATTATATAGATCCTTCAACTCTTTTTAAAAGAATGCCAACTTCAAAAAACAGGATATTTTATCGATCAGGCTTTTAGTAATTGCAGGCATTTTTGCAGACTGTCTTTCCAAAAAGGAATAGCGATATTAAATGTTTGCTGAATTTTTGAAGTATCCAATACAGAATATTCCGGCCGTTTAGCGGGTGTTGGGTATTGCGAAGATGGAATCGGGTTGACGATACAGTTAGCTTCAGTTAGTTCTTTTATAGCCGTAGCAAACTGGTGCCAGTTGATCACTCCCTGGTTAGAATAATTAAAGATGGCGGGGGATTCAATTGTTACATTTGCCTCAATGATTTGCATAATGGCCGATGCAAGATCTGCAGCATAAGTGGGACATCCCTGCTGATCACTCACTACATTAATGCTTTCCCTTTCGCTCATTAAACGGAGCATCGTTTTTACAAAATTATTTCCGAAGGAAGTATACACCCATGAAGTACGGATAATAATGGAAGCCGGGTTATTTTGAATAGCAAGCTCCTCCCCTTTTAATTTTGAAGCGCCATATAAATTAACAGGGCTTACCGGGTGTTCTTCTTTATAAGGCGAATCAGCAGTACCGTCAAATACATAATCAGTTGAAATATGAATAAATTGAGTATTGTACTCCCTGCAAACCGCCGCTAAATTCCCTACGGCTGTCGCATTAATACGCATGGCGTTTTCCGTTTCGGTTTCTGCTTTGTCTACGGCGGTATAGGCGGCACAGTTTACACAGTGGTCAATTGGGTGGGCTTCAAAATATTCTTTTACTGCTTCCGCATCATCAATTGCCAATGAGTCCTTCGCAACGAATAAATAGTTGTACCCGGGAAAGGACGCAGCAATTACCTGCATCTCTTTGCCCAATTGACCATTTGCGCCGGTCACCAGGATTGTCTTTTTATCAGCCACGATTGATACTATTAAAAAATGAAATTACTTACACAATTATCTATGCCCGGATGTAGGAGGTCTTTATCCGCAACGATTGCTTTATCCGCAGGTATCTGCCAATCGATCGCCAATTTTGGATCGCTGTACAATAACCCTCCTTCACTTTGCTTGTGATAAAATGCATCGCATTTGTACATTACTTCCGCCGTTTCGCTTATTACGGAGTAGCCATGTGCAAAACCTTTGGGTACGAGCAGTTGCTTTTTATTTTCCGCACTTAGTTCCAACGAATACACTTTTCCGTAAGTTGGCGAGCCTTTTCTAAGATCTACTGCAACATCGAGGATACTCCCACTGAGCGCCCTGATCAATTTGGTTTGAGAATGAGGCGCCAATTGAAAATGTAATCCACGAATTACGCCATAGGTTGATCTTGCCTGGTTATCCTGTACAAATTTTATTTCAATACCTTCTGCGCTATATACTTTTTCGTTATAGCTCTCAAAAAAATAACCTCGGCTATCTTCATAAACAACCGGTTCAAAAATAACCAGGTCTGGAAAGTCTGTTTTAAGGATGGGCATTTGGGTAATTTGATAATTTGTTAATGTTGGTATTAATCAGATGAGCAATGAAAAATCAGTTTACTGAAAATCTTACATTATTCATTTTCATTTGAATATCTATTTTTGAAAAATTCAATTGTTTCGGTTAAGCCGTCTTCAAATTTTTTGGTGGGTTGGTACCCCAGTAATTCTTTTGCCAGCGAAATATCCGCCAGTGAATTCCTGATATCACCTGCCCTTGGCTCCCGGTAGGTTGATTCAAAATCGCTGTGTAAATATTCTTTACAAGCCTTGTATAAATAATTGACAGAAAAGTTTTCGCCTATGGCCACATTGTACACTTTATTCAAAGCCGCTTCATTATCTGTCAGCATACCTTTAATGTTTATCTGAACTGCATTCTCTACAAATGTGAAGTCCCTTGTTTGTTCACCATCGCCATTGATGTACACCGGTGTTTTTTTCATGATCCCTTTTACAAACAAAGGAATTACAGCGGCGTAGGCTCCATCGGGATCCTGGCGCGGGCCAAAAATATTGAAATACCGGAAGCCCATAATTTTCATTCCATACACATCAGCAAATACCTGCGCATATAACTCATTTGTTTTTTTGGTAGCAGCATAAGGCGACAGGCAATTCCCAACGCGGCTTTCTAACTTGGGTAAGGTTGGCTCATCTCCATACACGGATGACGATGACGCATATACGAATTGACTGACATTGTTATCTACCGATGCCTTGAGCATATTTACAAAACCGCCAACATTTACTTCATTAAAATAAACCGGCTCTTTTATGGAACGTGGAACAGAACCCAATGCCGCCTGGTGACTAACAAAATTGATATCCTTACAAACCTGCTGGCAGGTATCTGTATTCCTGATATCACCTTCTACAAATTCAAAAGCGGGATATTGACGGAGTATTGCAAGGTTGGTGTCAAAACCGTTTACCATATTGTCGAGTACCCGTACTTTGGCAGCACCATTCTTTAACAGGTACTCTGCAATGTGGCCGCCAATAAATCCGGCTCCCCCGGTTATTAAGAAATTACTTTGTGAAATATCTTTTGTATGAAACGTCATGGTCAATGGTCAATGGTAAATGGTGAATGGTCAATACCGGATGCTTTCAAAACGGGTTTGCCTGATCCTTTATTTTACCAGGTAAGCAATTCTGCAAAATCCCTTCCTATAAAATCCGTTAATTAGCTAATTAGCACATTATCAAATTAGCAAATTATTTAAAGGCTCCAATAACGCCTGCTATTAATTTTGCCCCTGAAAATACCTTTTAAATCGGCGATCATCGCGGCGGGTTTTGTAATACCTGCAAAGTAAGCGTCATCCAAATTTTTATAATCGTTATGAGGAACCGTTACCAGCACCGCATCATAATCATTTGCCAATTGTGCTGAAAGTGAGAACCCGTATTCATGCATTAATTCATCACTATCGGCATGTGGATCCGTGATATCAACGTTCAGGGAAAAAGACTTCAATTCATTCACCACATCCGCCACTTTGCTGTTACGGATATCGCTTACATTTTCCTTAAAAGTAGCTCCCATCACCAACACCTTCGCATCTTTTATATTGCCGTTATATTGAATAATATGTTGTAATACTTTTTTTGCAACATAGCCTGCCATACCATCGTTAATAACCCTTCCTGCCAGGATAACCTGGCTATCATAGCCCAATTCCCTCGATTTGTAAGTAAGGTAATATGGATCCACACCAATACAATGGCCACCTACCAGGCCGGGCTGAAATTTCAAAAAATTCCATTTGGTACCTGCTGCTTCCAGCACTTCAAATGTATTAATGCCCATACGGTCGAAAATGATGGACAATTCATTCATGAGGGCGATATTTAAATCCCGCTGGGTATTCTCAATTATTTTTGCGGCTTCGGCCACTTTTATGCTGGAGGCTTTATGCACACCGGCTGTTACTACCAACTCATACACTTTAGCTATTGTGTCCAAACTTTCCGCATCACATCCGCTTACCACTTTTATGATTTTAGCTAATGTATGTTCTTTATCCCCCGGGTTTATTCTTTCCGGCGAATAGCCTGTTTTGAAGTGTACGATATTTTTTAACCCAGATAATTTCTCAATGATGGGTAAACAATCTTCCTCCGTACAGCCAGGATACACCGTACTTTCAAATACCACGTAATCACCTTCCTTAATAACTTTTCCGATTGTTTCGCTCGCTCTTTGCACGGGCACCAGGTCGGGAGTATTGTGTTCATCTACAGGGGTAGGCACTGCCACAATGAAAAAATTCGCCTGTTTCAATACCTCCAGGTCGTTGGTAAATTCAATGTCACAACCATCAAATGCCGCTGCATCCAGCTCCTGGCTTGGATCAATGCTGTTGCGCATCATTTCAACTCTTTTGGCATTGATATCAAAACCAATCACACTGATTTTCTTTGCAAATTCCAGCGCAATCGGAAGGCCTACATAGCCTAATCCGATAACCGCTAATTTTTTGTCTTTTTCTATTAACTGCTGATACATTATTTTATATACCCCTATCTCCTTTAAGGCAGCAGGAAATATTCCCAGCTTTTAAAAGAGTCATTGGATTTTTTATCTTAAATTTTTGAACCGGGTGTCTGTTTCCTAAATCCTGAATCTCTTACCCTTCTTAATAATTCAAATCAGCGGTAAAATATCCACAACTAAACCGTTTATACGCCGTATAATGAAGGTTTCTATATGTTGCACTACCTATACGCAAAAAACCGGCCTCAATTTCTTTCGAAGAAAAAAGACCGGCATTCTGCTATTTTAATTACTTTTTTAAAAATTCCTTCGGCAATTTATACAACTCTTCCTGCGGCAGTGATTTAAAATATTCATAGGTAATCCTTAATCCCTCTGCCCTGTTGACCGTTGGTTGCCAACCTAATAATTCTTTGGCTTTTGTGATATCCGGCTGACGTTGCTTAGGGTCATCCGTTGGTAATGGTTTGTACACAATTTTTTGTTCCGTACCTGTCAGTTTGATAATCTCCTCTGCAAAATCCTTTAATGAAATTTCATCCGGATTACCAATATTAACCGGCTGTGCATAATCGCTCATTAATAAGCGGTAAATACCTTCTACCAGGTCGGCCACATAGCAGAAACTCCTGGTTTGGCTTCCATCTCCAAACACGGTTAAATCTTCGCCACGCAATGCCTGTCCAATGAATGCAGGCAACGCACGGCCATCATTTAACCGCATCCGGGGACCATAGGTATTAAATATCCGGATGATCCTGGTTTCCAACTGGTGAAAAGTATGGTAAGCCATGGTAATGGCTTCCTGGAAACGTTTGGCTTCATCGTATACTCCCCTTGGTCCAACCGGGTTTACATTACCCCAGTATTCTTCATTTTGAGGATGTACAGCAGGGTCACCATATACTTCGCTGGTACTTGCTACCAGTATTCTTGCTTTTTTAGATAGTGCAAGTCCCAGGCAATTGTGTGTGCCCAGTGACCCAACTTTTAATGTTTGAATGGGAATCTTCAAATAATCAATCGGGCTGGCGGGTGAAGCAAAATGCAAAATATAATCCAGCTCGCCGGGTACATGGATGAACTTCGAAACATCGTGATGGTAAAATTCGAATTCCTTTAATTTAAAAAGATGTTCAATATTTTTGAGATCACCTGTTATTAAATTATCCATTCCAATTACGTGGTAGCCTTCCTTGATAAACCTGTCGCAAAGGTGAGATCCTAAAAAACCGGCCGCACCTGTTATTAATATCCGTTTAGTCGCCATAATTTAAAAATTAAAATGATGAAAATAGTCCTGAAATTTACGTGCCCAACAGTTTGCACCGGCAGTTCGCATCAATTGCCTATCAGGAACCGATGACTCTTCTGCCAATACTTACATAGTGGTATCCAAGATCTTCCATCTGCTTTAAATCAAACAGGTTGCGACCATCAAAAATTGCTTTATTTTTTAACAGGGAAGTTATTTTGTTGAAATCAGGCGTTCTAAACTCACTCCATTCCGTTGCTATCACTAATGCGTCTGCATCCTTTAAAGCATCATACTGGCTATCCACAAAAGTTATTTTATCCCCTACCACCTGCTTTACATTATTCATCGCTTCAGGGTCAAAAGTTGCTACCGTAGCACCCGCAGCCAATAATTCATCAATAATATATAAGGCCGGAGCTTCCCTGATATCATCTGTATTGGGTTTAAACGCCAATCCCCATAAAGCAAATTTTTTGCCCTTCAGGTCATTATTAAAATAGGCTTTTATTTTAGGTATCAGGTGAAGCTTTTGTTTTTCATTTACTTCCATTACAGCATCCAATATCCTAAAGTTGTAGTTCACTTCTGTAGATGATTTTGCCAATGCCTGTACATCTTTTGGAAAGCAACTTCCTCCATAACCGATGCCCGGAAATAAAAACCGCCTTCCAATGCGATCATCACTGCCAATCCCTTTACGAACCATGTCTACATCAGCTCCAAGCAATTCGCAAAGCTGGGCAATTTCATTCATAAAAGTAATCTTGGTGGCAAGAAATGAGTTAGCGGCATACTTTGTCAACTCAGCACTTTTTTCATCCATGAAGATGATTGGATTTCCCTGGCGTACAAAGGGCGCATATAAATCGTTCAGTATTTTTTTAGCTTTTTCTGACGACGT
>JANPIJ010000106.1:0-6070 GCA_031424955.1 Ferruginibacter sp.
CCAATGACAGTGATCCCCGCGGTATCCCGGGTGGCAGCATCAGCGGGATTTTGATGGATAAAAAAAACAGGCTTTGGATACTTTCCGCGAATGCCACCGTTGGATACCTGGATGTAAATAATTTTACTTACCATAAGGTAACGCTACGCATTCCGCCGGGTAATTTTAATAAAATCGCTGCACTACACCAGGATAAGGATGGAAACATCATGGTGATATTTGTTGGCACTACTTTCATAACTTATAATGAAGCCAATAACGAAATAGCGGAAAAATACAACCCGTTTAGTTTGCCGGCAGGTTGGTCGCCATTGTATTTGTGGCAGGATGATGCCCGCAACTATTGGGTAGGCAGCCAGCAGGGCCTGCTAAAATACAGTGCTGCAAAAAAAATGATGTCATTCCGTGGGCATAACGAGGAAAATGATCCGGTGATAAAAAAATTTGAGGATGCATCAACGGTTGTGTTTGCATTTGTGGATAAGGGCGGCAGGTTCTGGATCAAGGCATGGCCAAACAATACATTGTTTATAAAAAGCTATTCACCCGCATCCGGCGAAACCATCGAATGGCAAAATACCATTAGCAGGGCCATACAGGGAAAATATTATGAAATGCACGGCATCACTGAAATGAATGATGGGTCGCAATGGATGGCGGGCCATAATATTTTTGCCCGGCTAAACAAGTTAACCAATACAATAGAACCGGTGCAAAGCAATGCTTCTGAGGAAAACAGTATCTGGTACGATGATATCCGGGATTTATATGAAGACAGGGAAAGTAATATCTGGATCAGCACCAATAAAGGATTGTACCGGTTTAATCCATCTGCACAGTTATTCAGGGTGGTAAATAACCGCTTGCCCGGCAGCGATTCTATACATACCCCGGATGTTACCGACCTGTTGCAAATGCCGGATGGTGAAATACTGGCGGCAACCTGGGGAGATGGCATCTTTGCCTATGACAAAGATTTCAACTCCATCCGGTCAAAATATGTAAGCAGGCTGTCACCCCCCGGTGAGAATATGATGTGGTGCATTACCCGCAGAAAAAATGGTGATATCTGGCGGGGTTCGCAGAACGGGTATTTATTTATTTACGAGGCTGCCACCGGAAAAACGCTGAAGCTGCACCCACCCGTTTTTGAAAACAGTACCATTCGCCAGGCAGAAGAAGATAAAGATGGGAACATGTGGCTGGGAACACAGCGGGGATACCTGGTAAAATGGAATTCCGCTAACCAAACCTTTACGCTTCAGCACCAGTTGCAATCTGTCATTTCAAGAATATATGTGGATGATGAAAATTATGTATGGGTATGTACGGATAATAACGGTGTGCTACGCATCAACCGCACCACCGGAAACATCACTGAAAAATTCTCCTCCATTGGAGCCAAAGACAAAACGCTTCGTATCAACGGAGCCTCCGATATTATTCAATACAATGATAGTTTGTATGTAATTGCAAGTGATGGGCTTAACTTCTGGAATAAACGAACCGGGCGTTTTAAATATTTCACAAAAGAAAACAGCTTGCCTTCCTCCAATCTTACTAACCTGGTAAAAGATAAAGATGGTTATATCTGGATGAGTTCCACAGCAGGCATAGTGAGTTATCACCCTTTTAAGAAAAAACTGAGCAACTATAATGCTTCGGATGGAGTACATACCAATTCATTTAGTGTGGCTTCCGGTACCGTGCTCAATGACGGCAGGATAGCATTTGGCACCAATCATGACTTTATCGTATTTGAACCTGCAAAGATTACTGTTGCAAATTATGTACCACCAGGTGTAGAGGTAACCGGCTTTGCTTTAATGAACAGGCCGCTATCTGTAGACTCACTGAAAAAGCTATCCAGGATTAAACTGCAGCATTTTGAACATTCTATAACGATCGATCTTGCTACACTTACGTACCAGAATTTGTATCCCATTTACTATATGATGGAAGGGCTTGACAAAGACTGGATTCCCATGCGGAAATCGAACCAGGCAGATTATAATTACCTGGTTCCCGGAAAATACACTTTCCGGGTCGGCTGTAAAGATGCCAATGGGAAATTTGGTGTCATTACAACGCTTGAAATTTACATCACCCCTCCTTTCTGGAAAACCTGGTGGTTTTTAAGTTTGCTCGCCTTTGCAGCAATCGGCTTTATTTATTGGCTGGATAAATTAAGGGTATCGCGTATAAGGGAAACCGAAAGAGTGAGAACAAGAATCGCTACCAGTCTTACAAAAGACATGAGTAATACCCTTGGCAATATCAATGTACTGAGCGAAATGGCAAAAATAAAATTAGACAAGGATAAAGAAAGAACGAGAGAATACATTGAGCAGATAAGTGAAAGCAGCAGTCGTATGATGGAGGTAATGGACGACATGATCTGGAGCATTGATCCGGAAAATGACGAACTGAAAAATACGATTGTAAAAATGAAAAAATATGCTGCCGCTTTACAATTGAAATACAACCTGGAGGTAAGTTTTACAATCGATAGAAAAGTGGAAGATTTGAAATTACAAATGGATAGCCGGCACGAGCTCTTCCTGATTTTTAAAGAGGCGCTGCTCAACACCGGCAAACATGCCAATTGTAAATTTGTGGATGTTGATATAAGGTTAGAAAAATCCAAACTAAAGATGACCATTGCAGACAATGGCAGGGGATTTAATACCGAAGCATTGACCTTTGCCAGGGGTATCAATGAAATGCGCAAGAAAGCAGCTACAATGAAGGCAACGCTTAGCATCCGGTCGCAAATAAATTCAGGTACGGAGGTAATACTGGAAATGAATCCTTAAGACCCGCCAAATCATTGGCTACGGTTGGATAGTTATGAATTAAATAACTTACAAGAGGCAAACGGCAGGTACTTATTGCAGGTTGATATAAGTTTACCAATCATATATTTCTCTTACCGTGTACTGCAATATGGCTTACCGCAAACCTCGCAGCTTATTTAAACCCTGTGGGGTCTTGCCGGGGTTAAAGCTTGCCAACCTTTAGAACGCCCCTATTAACAGGAATATATGTTCAAAATGCCTGGCAACTTTAAGCGACAATTTGATATAAATCCAATGTAAGAAAATTGAAAAAGCGAAACTCCATTTATTTATCAATCATTAAATTTGAGTAAAACAATTCTCTTGGGTAAAACATCCTTCCTTTTTCTATTCGGGTTGCTTTTTTTGCAATGCAAATTGACCGGGCAGGTTACACCATACTCCTTTACGCATTATGGGGTAAAAAACGGGCTTGCGGCATATAATACAAGGAGTATTGTGCAGGATGAAACCGGTTTTATATGGATCGGCACTATCAATGGATTGCAGCGTTTTGACGGCACCCGCTTTGTTACGTTCCGGCACAATCCTTCAGATACCAGCACCCTGCCTGATAATTATGTAGAACAGTTACTGATTGATAAATATAAGAACCTGTGGCTGGTATTCAATGATGGAAGCATTGGAATATTTGATACGAAACTATTTAAGTTTCGCAAGGCGTCTGTGCAACTGGGTAATGAAACTAATTTACAGGCTTTAAGAAAATTGCAGCAGGATTATGAAGGCAATCTCTTCTATACATTTCAGAATATAGAAGTACTTACTTATAACCGGGATAGAAATATTTTTTCGGCATCCAATAATTTTTTCAGTCTGCCGCCTAACTGGAAGGTGGTGAATTTGACCGAAGATCCGGTTACAAAAAAATACTGGATAGGTACCGATTCTGGGATGGTGGTTTTTAACAGCCTTTCCAAAAAAACAAGTTATTATGGACATAATACCGAACAGGAGCCGTTTATAGAAAGGCTGGGTAAAATAAAAGGAGTGACTTGTTATGGGATTGATAAAAAAAGAAGGATCTGGCTGATAAGCTGGCCTGTAAATGTTGGTGCCGGCAGGTTTTATTGTTACGACCTTAAAAACAATGCAACCGTGCTGGATGAATTTGATTTGGTAATGGTCGTTAAAAAATATATGGAACCGGATTTTTTCATGGAACAAAAAGATGGCACCATTTGGTTCAGCGGCTTAAACACGTTTGTAAAATTTATGGAGGCGGATAAAAGTTTCCAGGTCGTCAATAGCAGCATCGGCGGTGAGCAAAGTATTTATTATGAAAGGGCACAATTGTTTGAAGACCGGGAACAAAACATATGGGTAGCCACCAGTAACAATGGCATCTATGTTTTTAATCCTTCGCACCAGTTATTTACCAGTATCCCGCACCAGAACAGGATCAACGGAGAGATTGGAGGTGGATATTTAATAAGTTTTGCCCCTGCGGCTAATGGCACCACTTTGGTGGGTGTATGGGGGGATGGAATTTACCGATACGACAGCCTGTTTCAAAATATTCCACTTGGTATCAATGGCATTCCGGAAATCAACGGACTGCCGGTATGGGATATGTGCAGGCTAAAAAAATCCGGCATTGTATGGATGGTGGGCCAGCCGGGGTTTATTTATTTGTACAATGAACAAACCAATATCGCTAAAAGGTACGATCCGCCGATATTTGATGGCCGTACCATCCGGCAGGTGGCTGAAGACAAACAGGGAAATATATGGCTGGGCTCACAAAGCCGGGGTGTTATCAAATGGATGCAATCAAAGGCCATTCAAAAATTTGAAGATGGCTTTTATAAAATAAACGGCATCCCTGATTTGAGAGTGTATAACATCACTATCGACAGCAAGGGCTTTGTTTGGGCCTGCACCAATAAAGAAGGCGTGTATAAAATAGACCCGGTTACCGATCGCATTATGGAGCACCTCACCAGGAATGGGCCGGGTCATAAAAAGCTGTTGAACAATGAGGCCTCCACGATATTTGAATACAATGACAGTATCATGATCATTGCCGCTGGTGGCCTTAATATTTATAATACCCGCACTCAAACTATCCGCTACATGACCTCCGCAGATGGATTACCCTCGGATATAGTGGTAAGTATGGAAAAAGATAAAAGCGGCTATTTATGGCTTGGGTTAATGAATGGCCTGTGCAGGATGAACCTGGAGAAAAAAACGGTTACTTTTTTCGACAGAAGCGATGGCATTGCGAATGATAATTTCCAGGTAGGCGCTTCCTGTAATTTACCGGATGGCCGCATGCTGTTTGGATCTTCAGACGATTTCGTGGTATTTAATCCCAACGAAATTAAAACGGCTACTCCACCACCTGATGTATTTATTACGGATATCAGGTTGCCCGCCAGTCCGCTGCTTGTTGATTCGGTATTGAAATTAAAAAGGCTTGAGCTGAACCCGAATCAAAACTCCATCACCATCGGCTTTGCAGGATTGAGTTACTTCAACAAGAGTAAGCCCGTGTATTACTACCAGATGGAGGGAATTGATAAGGAATGGAAAAAAGCCAATGAACTAAACCAGTCTGTGTATAACTATTTACCTGCCGGTAATTATACCTTTAAAATAAGAACAGAAAATGCGGATGGCATATCCGGTAAAAACATCACACAGCTTTTCATAAGGGTGAAACCGCCGTTTTGGAAAACATGGTGGTTTTTTAGTTTGCTGGCCTTTGCGGCAATCGGGATTATTTACTGGCTGGATAAATTCAGGGTGTCACGTATCAGGGAAACGGAAAGGGTAAGAACAAGAATAGCGACGAGCCTTACCAGGGACATGAGCACGACTTTAAGCAATATTAACCTGGCCAGCGAATTGGCAAAAGTAAAGGCGGATAAAGATATAGAACGAACAAAAGAATACATTAGCCAGATCAGTGAAAGCAGCAGCCGGATGATGGAAGTGATGGATGATATGATCTGGAGCATCGATCCCGGAAATGATGAACTGCAATACACCATCCGGCGGATGAAAAAATATGCTGCAACCATTCAGTCACGATACAACCTGGAAGTTAGTTTTGCCATTGATGAAAAAGTGAATGAAATAAAACTAAATATGGATAAGCGGCACGAATTGTTTTTGATCTTTAAAGAAGCCCTGCTCAATACAGGAAAACATGCAGGCAGCAAATTTGCCGATGTGGATATTAGTTATGAAAGCGGCAAAATAAA
>JANPIJ010000107.1:0-11203 GCA_031424955.1 Ferruginibacter sp.
TTGCTTTTGCCATAAATTGCTTTTGTTTGAAGTCGCAATTTGCGACTTCAAATTAATTTTGTCGTTTTAATATCGGAATATGCGATATCAAAAACTAATCTTTATTCATCCTGAATCTAACAAAAGATAGCAATGTCCTGATTGGAATCTACAATGCTTCCTCCATCAGGGGTAATTCCCTCGGTTTAAATTTAGCCACCTCATCTGCTATATGCTTAATATGATCAGGCGTAGTACCACAACATCCACCCACAATATTCAGCCAGCCATTGGCTGCCCACTCTTCAATGATATGCGCCGTTTCATGCGGTAGCTCATCATATTCGCCAAATGCATTGGGTAAACCTGCATTTGGATAAGCAGATGTATAACAGTTGCTTATCTGCGCCAGCTCTTCAATGTGCGGCCTCATTTCCTGGGCGCCTAATGCACAGTTTAAGCCTACACTTAATGGATTGGCATGCATTACGGAAACGTAAAATGCTTCTAAGGTTTGGCCGCTCAAGGTTCGTCCGCTGGCATCTGTAATGGTACCGCTGATCATGATGGGCAACTCCGGTTTGCCGGTTTCCCTGAAATGTTTTTTAGCGGCATATATGGCGGCTTTTGCATTTAATGTATCAAAGATGGTTTCAATCAGTAATACATCTACACCGCCTTCTATTAACCCTTTTATTTGTTCGGTATAGGCCGCGGCTACCTCATCAAAAGTAACGGCACGGAAACCTGGATTGTTTACATCCGGCGATAAGCTCAGTGTTTTGTTCAACGGTCCGATGGCACCTGCCACATAGCGTTGTTTGGAAGGATCTTTTGCCGTGTATTCATCGGCCGCTATCCTGGCACATTTTGCAGAAGCTACATTTAGTTCGTAAGCCAGCGATTGCATATCATAATCTGCCTGTGCAATTACAGTACTGCTGAATGTATTGGTTTCAATGATATCCGCACCCGCCTCCAGGTATTGTTTGTGTATGCCGATAATGATATCGGGCTGTGTAATGCTAAGCAGGTCGTTGTTTCCTTTTACATCGGTATGCCAGTCTTTAAAACGTTCGCCCCGGTAATCTGCTTCTTCCAGTTTATGCCGCTGTATCATGGTACCCATGGCGCCATCAATGATCAATATTCTTTCTTTAAGGCTATCCTGAATTGTTTTTTTCATTGGTTGATAAAAGTTAAATTATTAACAAAAAGTTGAAGTGAGTCCCGAAAACCGGGATTATCATAACACAACGATGATGACCAAGGCTGTATTCGCTAACCACAAAAAATAATTGTAAACTATAAAACGAGAATCAATCCGGGAGAAGATATGCAGAATTGCTTTCGTTTATTAGTTCACTTTTATTGAGGCTTACGGACTGAACAATAAACAAATCTGTCCGCAAACGGATGTAAAAATAAAACAACTAAGCCGTAACACAAAATGCTACGGCTTATAATTAACAGGGGCAAGTAACGATCAATACTGATACGGCAAAAAAGTTGCCTCCATTCGTGACTGTAAGATAAGTACTAATGACTTTTTCCGATGGTAAATACCCTTGAAATATTGAAACCAAAAAGAATATGACCTTTACTCCACTGATCGGTTGTTTCGCCGATAAACCCGGACTCATTCATGGCCCTTGAATTAGTGAAATGCAACTGGAATACGTGGCCGCCGGTCTCAATATCAAAGCCCACCGAGAGTGAATTGATACTCGCCTTACGGATAATGATGCCTGAAGCGTCTTTTGCTTCCTTCAATTTGTGACCGGGTAGCTGGTAATAATACTCCACATTTAAACTCATTCGTTTGCTAAGCTTTTGCCGGCCGCCGATGCCTAATGCAAATAAATTATTTGGATCGCCCAGTAATTCCGCCAGGTTATTGTGTACATAAGAGGGCATTAATTGCAGGGAAGTGGCTTCTGAAAATTTTCTCCCAATGATGAGCTGGTGAGAGAAGGATAGTTTGGAATGAAAATAATTTTTTCGGTTAGCGGGTGGTTTGGGTGCTGTTTTGACGGCGATAGTAGGTACATAACTTACCGTAACGGGCATATTGCGTTTACCTGTAGACTGGCGTAGCAGTTTTAATTTAAAAAATGCATCGTATGTTTTTTTGTAGGTACTTCTTCCGATACCCACCATTAAAAACCGGCTGATGCCATAATCTAATCCCATACGCATGGTGGCATTATCCAGGCCAAAGAGATTATAGGAACCGCCTTCCGTTCCTCCAATGGTGCCAAAACGATGTGATATTTTCACATCTAACACACCCTTCGCTACATTTTCAATGGTATGGCCATTTACCAAACGGGTGGTTTTAAATGCGGCGGTGGTGTAATTCACCTGGTTTTTTTCATTGTTCCCCACTTCCTTTACCAACTGGCTCATCAGGTCGGTACTATCCTGCGCATGTATCATAGAAACAGTGGCCGGTAGCACTAATATCAACAAAAGAATGTATTTGCAATTCATACAGTAAATTTTCGGAATGATTGGTAATGGTTATTTTGGCTCGTAATTACAGTCAACCTTTATTTCGATGATTTTGGAAATATTGTTTTCTACCAGTTTTGGAATATGGATATTATAATCCGACAGTAAAACCCTGAACGTAGCATTGGAAGTGAATTTCCCGGAATTAACAGCAATAACAGCGGGTGTTGTTATTTTTTTTGTAACTCCATGTATCATCAGATCGCCACTTACGTTTATTGGGTAGTCGCCATTTTTTGTAAGATCAACCTTACTGATATCCGTAATGATGCCGGTAAAAGTCGCCTTTGGAAATTTTTCACTCTCCATATAATTTTCATTAAAGTGTTCCTGCATCAATGCCTTTTTAAATTGAAACCCCTTGATGATTATAGAAAATTTAATATCTCCGGTTGCAGTATTCAATACACTTACTACCTGGTTGTTCACGGCACTTATATTTTCAAGCGGGCTTTTTGAAAAAAAGGAGACCATCCCATTCTTGGTGAAAAAATTTTGCGCATGTGCCATATTAAGTAAAGTGACACAGGCGCAAGCTAAAAGACTAATACGTTTCATAAAAATGGTTTAGTTATTAGGGCCACCCGCGGCTACCCAGCATTTAATTTTCTCAATTTCCGCAGGAAGTAAAGGGCCGTTTTCAGGCATCGTTTTGTCAATAACAGCCCTAACGTTGATCCGGTCTTTCATGGCACTTATCTGTGCATAGTTTTGTAAGGTGATGCCAGCGGGATTGCTTGCTGCGTTGGCATCATGGCATCCGGGTATAGCACATTTGCTGTTGATGAGCGGACTTATATCGGCGCCAAATTTTGAATTGACTGTATTACAGGTTGTATTTGGATTCCCATTTGGATTTCCATAAAGTAATTCAGCATTCTCATTGTAGCAACTATTAAATAAAGTTGCCAGCATAAGCAGGGCTAAGAAAAAATAGGCTTTTTTCATGTATGATAAAATTCAGGTTTGATATATTTTATTACAATGGGGGTAGTTGACTGGGTTTACCAGCGATGTTCTTTTACAGGCCAATATAGCATCGCGTTAGGTACACATCCGGTGCAATACCAAGGTCTGCATCGCCCTGCCCAAGCCCCTTACAGATTCCTTTCATTGATATTTTGTTTCCGTTTTCCAGCGTACCTGCAGGGCCTTCCATGGTACAATTGACAGAGGCTCCGGAGGTATTTGTTTTTAATAGTATGATTAAATTGCCTTGTTGATTTTTCGATACGCTGCTTACTTCGCCGGCAACTTCCAGTATTTGTTCAGCATAATTTTTTTTCGCTGAAACGGAGTCCTTAGTGAACAGCTCATATAGCTCTGTGGCGGTTACCTTTATAGTAGGTGCATCATTTACATCAGGGCCTTCTTTGTTATACAGGTAGAAACCTATGATGCCACCAGCCAAAATAAGTACGAGTATTGCAACGATTATTTTTCTTTTATTTTTCCCCATTGTTTACCGGTATGCCGCCTGTTAAATTATAAGCTGAAACGGCGAAAACAGAAATCGGGTTGCTTTGGAAATAAAATTGATGGGAGTATGTAGCGGAATGCCGGGTATATTACAAATTGCTGCAAGGGATGGGCTAAGGTAATCAACCCCGGCAAAGCTTTTTGTAAAAATAATATGCTAATAAAAGGTAGGTAACCGTATGCGAATTTTGAATGCAGTCAAATGCCCGTTAGTTTCCGGAAACGATATAATTTTCAACCGGTATGCGGTTACTGATACTTTTGGCGAGGGTCATTTCATCAGCATATTCCAACTCGCCTCCAAAGGCGATGCCCCGGGCGATGGTGGTAATTTTTACAGGGAAGGCTTTTAATTTTTTGCTGATATAATAAATAGTGGTATCGCCCTGTATATTGGCGTTCAATGCAAAAATGATCTCTGTGACGCCTTCTTTTTCTACCCGTTGTATCATTGAGTCGATTGTTAATTGCTCCGGGCCAATGCCATCCAAAGGTGAGATGATGCCACCGAGTACATGGTAAACGCCATTAAACTGCTGGGTGCTTTCAATCGCAATTACGTCCCGTATATTTTCTACTACGCAAAGCATTTCCTGCTTACGGGAATGATTGCTGCAGATATTACAAAGGGCCGTGTCGGAAATATTATGGCACCGGTTGCAAAATTTTATTTCCTCCCTCATTGTTGAAATGGCCTCGCTAAATTTTGTAACATCGTTTGCATCCTGCTTAATGAGATGTAGCACCAGCCTTAATGCTGTTTTTTTTCCGATACCGGGAAGTTTGGCAAATTCATTTACCGCATTTTCTAAAAGAGAGGAAGAAAAAATCATGTTGTAAAGATAATGGGATAATGGATAATTGGTAATTGATAATGAGTTAATGGATAATTGAAAATACACGAAACTGGTGAATGAATACAAACATCCTGCCGCCATGAGGCCCGTTCCCCTTTAGGGGTTAGGGGCGCCATTATAATTTGATATCCCGTTCATTATCCCAACTGGCTTTAATGTTTAACCTGCTATCCAGTGTGATGGCTTTTTCCGGTTGTATCTTTTTTGAGTAATTACCGGGATCCCAAATTCCATTGTTATTTTCATCAAATAATATCCGCAGCTCGTACTCACCCGGAACAAATAATTTATCGGTCCAGGTGGGGCTGGTAATGGGGAATGATTTATAAATTACGTCATCTTTTATAAACTGCAATACAGGGTTCTTCACCCCCGCAAGATTACTGAACCTAAGCACCAGGCTTCCATAAGCGCTCTCTTTCTTGGATATAAACCTGATCGTATCGGACCGGGTTAATTCCAGTCCCGTAGAGTCGCTGATGGCCTCTTTATTTAATAGTATCCGATACTGGGTATCTTCTTTACATTTCAATTTGATATGTATATTTTTCTGAGTACTGTCAAGGCTCACTACAGAACCGGTTATTTTATTATAGTTGGTATCGGTTAAAATAATTTGTTGCGGTTCAAACTTTTTTAAGGGCTTGTTAATACTGATTACCATGTCTGTCAACAGGTCCTGCTCGTTATTGGAAAGGGTGGTGGTGTATCGTAGTTTTTTATCCGCCGCGGAAGTTGCCCTGGCACCGGGTGCCGGCGGGGTGCCGCTTTTTTTGATGTCTTTCTCCTCTGCATAGGCATAGAGTATGACGGGAGCTGTACTGTCAGATACGGTTATTTCTGAATTGGCGAATGCAAATAACTCAGACTTAGAATTGTATGTTTTACTACCATCTCCATCCAGCAGCGCATAAATTTTATATTTGCCAGCCGATAGATTCCTGAATGTAAAATTTCCGGCACTATCCAGTTTGGCAATATAATCCGGCTTTCTTTTTTGCACTATCGAATCCTCTACATTTCGGTACAATAAAGCAATGATGGTACTGTCTTTTTTACCTGTTTCCGCAATAATCACCTTTCCAGCCGCCTCCAGCGAATCAATTGTTTCGCCGGTAGAAAAAACATAGGTGAAATTTTTAAAAGGATTGCCTTCATTATTGTCGCGGATGGCATTTCCGAAGTTAATAGCGTAGGTAGTGTTGGGTAATAAAGTATCTTTTAATTTTACAGTAACCGTTTTTAACTTAAACTCTACAGTAGGATTAATTTTTGGAAAGGGTGAAACCAGCAAATTGGCTTGCACCTCCTGTACATCAATATACTCATCAAAATAAAGGGTGATCTTATTGGATTTAAAATTGGTGGTTAGTAATTTGGGGTTGGCACTTACCAGCACCGGTGGTAAGCTGTCCCTGGGGCCACCCGTTGGAGAACCAATCTGTGCACATCCTGTTTCCGTGATTGAAATAAAGCAGAGGGCTGATATGATACATGCAAAATATACTAAGTGACTGATCTTCATTTGATGGTATTGTGGTGCAAACTTATGCTCTTTCTTTTGTTTGTCGCAGATAGTAAATCATAAAATTGGCCAATGCGCATTGGTTTCTTTCTTCATTGGGTGCATAGCAATTGTCAGGCGATTGTCTTTTACAAAATTGCACCAATGACAAACTGGTTTACCGCAGCCGGTATAAAAGTCTTTCGATTGTATTTTTTGCCACACCCGGGTAAGTTGTTGCTTTACTGTTTCGATATCGGCCTGTGTGATTTTAATTTTTTCTTTTCGGTAAAGTCCCTTTTTGTCGGGCTCCACAAAATCAAACTCAGTGCTGATCACCCTCCAGTCTTTCTGTTCATAATTATCAATAAGCATTTTGTAAAAAACAGCCTGCCGCCAATAATCTCCGCCGTTAGGATGAACCTCATTTGGCGGATTCATTTTTACCAGGGCTTTTTCAATATCGCCACTTTTATAATCCACGATATTTACTTCCTTACCATTAAATTCGAGCTTATCCAATTTACCCTTTAACGGTACATTGTTTACGCTAACTCCCCGGATATTACGCTCTATTGTTACTACTTTATTCCATTCGTTGATATATTCAGTATAATAATTAGCCAGCACCTTTTCTCCATATTGCCATCTTCTTTCAAAAGCTTCTTTTGTAAAATGAATACGGTTACTTTGCATGTACTCTTTAAAATAATGGATCAATGCTGACACCGGGGGAAATTGTTTAACTGACTGCCCGTCTAACATCTTTTTAAATAAATTTTCCAGTGCATAGTGAATAGCGCTTCCAAATTGAAGCGCTTCATTTTTGCTATCCGGTATACGGATGATATTTTTGTAATAAAAGCCAAGCGGGCAGTTTAAATAGCTGTTCAATGCAGACACATTCATTACAAATTTTTTCAGGATAGGAGCAATGAAATCTTCGTCTAAATGCGCTATTTCCGGCAGCAGGTTTGAGTTGCCTAATACCAGGTACGGCTCGCATTCTGCTTCAGTTAAATTAATCTCATTCAGTGGTAGCCGGTACTGTTTTATTATCTCAGAAACTACAGCAGATGGTATTAATTCTTTGCCTTGCTCGTCGCGACTGGCAAGTGAAATGTATAAACCGGGTTTATTTCCTGCAAAGGTTTCAATCAGCATATGATAGTATGCGCTCGTACCAATGGATGGCTTGTTATATCGGGAGATGCCCGAAAGAACCGGAACATCATTCAGCCATTCAGGCACCGGCTCTTTAAGATGATGGGTGCCTGCAATAAATACGTGATCAAATTCCAGGCCCCCGGCTTCTTCTACACTAACTAAATAAATATCTTTTGCAGTTCCCTGTATGATGGTTGCAGGTAATGATAGTTTCGCCGATTCCATTATATCCATCAGCTCTGTCAATTCCATTAAATGCAATTGTGGATCACGGGTTGTTTCCCCTTTTATAAAATCGCCCAATGCTGTAAGTAAGTTTCTTAACAGAAGGCCATCCTTTTGTTGATCAATATAACGCTGCAATGATTCATCCAATGTGATGTTGATAAACAATTGCGCCGGGTTGAGATGAGTGGTGTGCCGGATTAATTTTTCAAGCATTGCACCTGACCTTTTAAGCTCCTTATCCATGCCAGTGTCGAACAGATCTTTTGCAGGAGCATTGGCTCTTTCCTGTATCAATTTGCGGATTGCGGTAGGCGCTTTGCTGTATCTTTTACTGTTTACTTCCACCGATAATTTTGCAATTTCAAAGGGGGGAACCCTGAAAAAATCAAAATGAAGTATTTCAAAAAGAAGTTCATCACCGCTATACGGTATTTCATGCTCTGCGCTGGTATAACGCAGCAATTGAATTATTTTTTTTGTGAAAGGATGTTTTAAAATATCAGTGTTTCGGCTGCAGCAGTAGGGGATGTTTTTTAAATTAAAGGATCCCTCCAGTCTGCTACAATAATCTTCGGTTGGGTAAACGACTGCAATGCGGACTGCGGGTATATTTTGTTGCAACAACTCATGCACCTGGTTGGTGATTGCTGCCAGCTCTTCTTTTTCTGTTTGATAAATTTTTATCACCGGCATACTTTCATCCTTTGGTGATGAGCTGGCTGGTGTGGTGTAACGATCAAGCGGAAGCGTTATCCAACCATTTGTAAATACAGGGTTGCTTTTTGCAGGAAGCCCCTTTGTTTCCATTATTTCGGGATACGGGTAAGTTACCGCCAGTACATTCAGTTTTTCATCGCCCCCGGTGAGTATTTGTAATAGCTTATTGAATGAATTCGTGGTTCCATTATATGCATCTATATGGATGAAATGAAATTGCTGCAGGTACCCTGATAAGAGGGGTTTATTTTCTTCCATCATATTTGCCGCAAGGTAAACAAGGTCATCATCATCGTACCTGTTTTCGGTTTGCAGCAGGGTTTGGTAATGATCAAATTCGTTGATGGCGGCCCGCAACTTTAACCTCATTTGTATTGCTTCCTCCTTTTTAGTTTCATTAAGGGATTGATATGCTTCCTTCTCTTCAGTGATCAAAGCATCTTTTTCCTGGTGGAGAAATTCAGTACTAAGGCCCTCCTTTTTCATTAGCGAAAAAAGGCTTTTCAAATTGTTTATTTCGTGGTATACATCACTCCGGTATCTTTTAAGCGGATGATTATCCGGGAAATTGTCAATTAATTTTTTAAACAATTTTATTGATTCCAATACAGTGGCCCGTTGCAGGGATCGGTTATCAAAAAGAGCGGTATTGTCCAAAATTACCTGTTCACAAAATGCTGTGAATGTTTTGATATTTACCTGTTGGGCATTTGTGCCAATTAGCCTTTCAAGCCCTTTTTGCAGTTTAGTGGCAGATGCATTTGTAGCGGTAATGCAAAGAATGTTTTCGGGTAATGTGGAAGTGTGCAATAACATTCCCGCAATTCGTACAACCAGTAACTCCGCTATACCTGTTCCGGAAGATGCAATGACGTGTACCGGGCCTTCGAAGGAATCTATGACCTTCTTTTGCTGAAGGCTGGCTTTTTCATACTCCTGGTTAAAATTATTTTTCATGATATCTCCTGCTGCGGTCATATTTCAAAGATAAGCCCGGCAGCTAATCTTTGTTGGGTTGTATCCTTTTGGAATTTATGACGGGTAAATAATTATTGTAAAGCCGAAACATTTAGCGCCGCAAATGGTTATACATGCAAAGAAAGAATATGAGCAAAGTGTATAGTATTAAAACGGTTCAACAATTGCCCATCAGCCTGGATGAAGCCTGGGAATTTTTCAGCAGTCCCAAAAACCTGAAAGAAATTACACCTGATAACCTGGGCTTTAATATTGTTTCAAAGCATCACGGCGAAAAAATGTATCCCGGGCAAATCATTGAGTACAAGGTAAGCCCGGTATTAAATATTCCCATTTACTGGATGACGGAAATAACACATGTGGCCGATAAAAAATATTTTGTGGATGAGCAGCGCTTTGGGCCTTATGCCATGTGGCACCACCAGCATCATTTTAAAGCTATCGATGGCGGAGTAGAGATGACGGATATTGTACATTATAAACTCCCGTTTTGGTTTTTGGGAGATATAGCCAATACCTTGTTTGTGCAAAAACAGCTAAAAGGAATTTTTGACTATCGCTTTTCGATAGTAGAAAAACTTTACCCCCGTCCCCTAAAGGGGTGACGAAGAAGACGGCTGTTGGTGTATTTTTCACCCCTTTAGGGGATGGGGTTTTATCCCGGCATTCTCGTAATATACTTTTCCATCTGCTTTATCTGGTCAGCGATTTGAGGAGTAGTAGGTTTAAGTGCTTTTGCTTTTCTGAAGTATTCTTTTCCTGCCCTGAATTCTCTTTTATTAATCATGATGGAAGAGAGTTGTAAATAAGCGGCCGCCTCGTTTTCTTTATCAGGCAATCCCGACCGTATGGCGCCGCGGATATAGGTTTCAGCCTGGCGCATATCGCCTTTTTGCATGGCCAGCATCCCCAACTGTAATTTATTGGCGCCTTCTGCCTGTTTCATTTGCCCACCCATTAACCCGGTGCCATCACCCATTAATTCCTGGCTCTTTTTTAAATTCTTTTCGGCACCGTCAAAGTTTTGATCCACCATATCCAGGTTACCTTTTACCGTATAGTAAACAGAACGGATTGGTTTTATCAATAAAGCAGGGAACCAAATGGAGGCCAGCACTTTTTTGGCGCCTTCCATATCACCGGTTTCCATGCACTCCTGGATCAACCGCATTGGGCCAAATACAAAATGACCTGCGATTAATATCACTGATGCAAGATATAATACAAAGGAAGGCCAAAATCCGGCCTGTACATTGGTAAAAATTGCCAGCGCCAACAACACGATTCCTATCCAGAGACGGTATTTAATAACTACATTCAACCACTTCATGTTCATAATTTATTAGGTAGGCAAAGATAGGGTTCGAAGGCGGAATTTTGAGTGGTGATTTTAAATTACACCAGTTGTCGTTTGTTAATTATTGAAAAGGGGGAATTAAATAAAATTATTACATATAATCCGGTGTTTTCGGTGGTATAGTTTTCAATATTGAACTGAATGCTGACAGGGCTAACCAATTTTTTACTAACTTGCGCCAGTTATTTTCAAATTATTAAAGTTAATAAGTTGAAAATCAGCAAAAAGGTCCCGTAGTTCAATGGATAGAATAGAAGTTTCCTAAACTTTAGATGTGAGTTCGATTCTCGCCGGGACCACCAAAAACACTTCAGATGTTTTATGCTTATGTTTTAAAAAGTATAAATCACGATTATTATTACAAAGGCCATTGTGAAAACCTGGACAAAAGACTTGCTGAGCATAATTCCGGGAAAACTGAAT
>JANPIJ010000108.1:0-6266 GCA_031424955.1 Ferruginibacter sp.
ATAAAATTAAAGTTGGTAGATGATGGAAAGGGTTTTGATATCAACCAGGTGAACTTTGGAAGAGGCTTAACAGATATGAGAAAAAAAGCGGAATCTCTACAGGCATCACTGCAAATAGAGTCTGAGGTTAATACCGGCACGACGGTGATTTTAGTAATGGAGGCCTGATCGCATCGTTTTGCCGGTGCCTTTTTTTCCGGGTATCATATCCTATACATTCCATAATATCCCACTATTTAGTCAACTTTCGTAAAGCAATTAAATGACTTAAAACCACCAGTGGAACAATACATGCAGGCAACCAGATAAAAGGGAAATAAAGGATCGCCATGTTTGGTTGCCGGAATCCAAATTGCTGAAATGGAGTTGGAAGCGATAATATTCCCCTGGTTAAAATATTCAATACCAGCAACAGGCAAATGATATTCCAGCCTAATAACAATTTTTGATTAATTCCTTTTGCCGTATAAGCCAGGCAGGCAATTATTAAAGCGCTGATACCCGAAAAAATATCAGGGTTGGCTCCTTCAAATGTCATTCCTCTTGGAACCAGTTTATACAACCACCACCACCAAATCACGAGTTCTACCGGTATGCGAACCACATGAAGCCAGGTAAGCTTTTTGATATCAAATCCATCCAGGTAAGTTCGTCCGGCAGGGGTAACAAATAACATCACCATTGCAATCACCATTGGCGGCAGCAGCAGGGCCATTTCATAAGGCGGCCGGGTAGTATTTATTTTCAAATAAAATCCGGAGCAGGATAGCAGCGCCTGCAATAGCAACCATACCGATAATACAACTACAGTCGTTTTATAAGGAGCAGCGGCCCTGCAAAATAACCATACCGCAATGATTGTTGTAAGTATAAATATTACATACACATAAAATGGTAATTGATCAATCATAGCTTACAATTTTGAACCGGTACATTTAAAATTGCCAATCCTCATATCCAACAAAAGCTTTTATGCAGCCCTGCGGCGCTGAATCGTCATCCAACTAAAACCTTATTTCCCCATCCACTTCTTAAAATCAGTAACTTTTTCCCTGCTAACCAGTGCTTCTTTATCCACCACTGGTTTTAAGGTAAGCAGCAACCGGTTGCCAAAATAATCATGTATCTGGTCTACGCTTGCAATAGACACGTAAAAGGAGCGGCTGATGCGGAAATAGATCTCGGGGTTCAGCATCTCTTCCAGTTCATCCATGGTATAATCCACCACGTATTTTTTATTATCATTGGTTTTAAAAAAATTCAGCCTGCCGTCGCTGTAGAAATAAGCAATGTCCTCTACCTCAATACTCACCAGTTTTTGCGCATGCTTTACCAAAAAACGTTTACGAAATTCTTTCGGCTGCAATTTTAACTGCAGCTCCTTTACCAGGCTGTCTACATTTAAAGCAGCCGAGCCATTGGTACCGCCATAGATGTTCTTCATTTTTTTAAACTTATCCAGGGCCGCTTCCAGGTCTTCCTTCTGAATGGGCTTTAGTAAGTAATCTACGCTGTTTACCTTGAATGCCTTTAACGCAAACTCATCATATGAGGTGGTAAAGATTACGGTGCTCTTCACTTCCACTTTTTCGAAAATCTCAAAACTTTGCCCATCGGCCAGTTCAATATCCATCAGGATCAGGTCCGGTGCAGGATTGGATTCGAGCCAGCTTACCGAAGAACGGATACTATCCGCTACCCCCACTACTACCGCTGTGTCATCAACGGCAGCCAGGGTTTTTTGCAGTTTTTTTACTGCCAGTTCTTCATCTTCAATGATTAATACTTTCATAAGAAAAGGTTTTTATAAACGTGATGATTAAGGTAATAAAATGCCGGTGTAAGGAACTGTCTCACTCGTATCAATTGCTCATTGCTTTGCATGATTTGTAGTTTTAACGGATGAATGGTGTATACTTTTGATAACAATCAACTGGTATGTAACCGCTTTCTATACCCGCCCTACCACAGTCCAAAGTTAAAGCGGTGTACCGGAAATCAAAACAGCCAACCGTTCACCTGTTGATTTTGCAGGATGAACTGTATTTTTCCGGCCGTGTCATTTTTATCCGTACGACATATTCCCCATTCATCACTACCTACGGCAAAACACCAAAGGCAGAGACTTCCAAATTAAGACCTTCTCAATATCAGACATCATCCAATCAGCCCCGTCCGAACGCCAGCCCGACAAGGTCATTCTGGCGGGGCTCGTCACGGGCGGGCATCAGACATCGAAATATTGTTTTCGATCAAGGGTATCATTACAGAAAACATCCCATCCTTTTGCTCTACTATAATGTCCGGCTGGTTCATTAAGCGGTATTTGGCAGCGATATTCCGAAGTCCCACTTTATTGGAATCCACCTTATTTGTTTTTTTCTGCAAATTATTGCTTACGATCAATTGCCGCTCAGTCACCGAGATGATTTCTATTTGCAAAGGACTTTCTTTCAGCAGCATATTGTGTTTCACTGCATTTTCTACCAATAGCTGTAGTGTAAGTGGTGGCAGCAGGAAATCTTCATTTTGCGGGGATACCCGGATATTCAATTCAACTCCATCTCCATATCGTGTTTTCAATAAATGAAAATAAGAACGGATAAACTGCAGCTCAGTGGCAAGGTTCGTCAGCTCCACTTCATTATTGCGCAGCAGGTAGCGGTATACCTTGCTCATTTCGTCGAGGAAACGTTCCGCCTTTTCGGGCTCATCTCCAATAAGGGATGACAGGGAATTTAAACTGTTGAAAAGGAAATGCGGGTTCACCTGGCTCTTTAAGGCATGCAATTCTTTTTGAAACTGGAGTTTCTGGAGTTCTTCCTTTTCGGCGATTTCCTGTTTCCATTTTTCAAAAGTATAAATGAATTCGTACGTGCCCCCATTCAAAAAATTGGAGATCACACCAATAATCATCACTTTTAAATAAACATCACCCGTAAACTGGTAACTAAAAAAATGCCAGTATGCATATAACTGCATTACAATAAAGGTAAAACTGGCGGTAATGATGGCATACAGCGAAAATGATAAAACAATCCGCCTGGAACTTTGGCTGAACGACGGGTATTTCCGCCTTACAAATAACATAGCATGCATCAGCAAAAACCACAGCAGGCTGGCCACTACAATACCTATCAGGGTTGTTTTGATAAATTGCGGGGTATATTTAAAATAATCAGGGCCAAACAACCAGTAATTAAACAGGATCAGGATGGGGTACAATGGAAAAAAATACAACCACCAGTCTTTGGAAGTCATCTTAAAATGAAGACGGGTATAATATGATTGCTGTTCGCTGGTCATCTTGGTTCTAATAATGGGATCGCTACAGAAAATTCCTTGCCATCATCCTGCACTACAATTTCTTCTTCCCTCATTAGCTCATATTTTTTGGCAATATTGCTGAGCCCCACCTTATTGGAGCTAATATTGCGCAGCTTTCGTTGCAGGTTATTGCTTACAACCAGTTTACCACTATTGGTGGTCATGATTAAAATCTGGAGGGGGCTGTCTTTTAAAATCATATTGTGCTTAACCGCATTTTCTACCAGCATCTGAAGGGTTAAGGGTGGCAACAGGTAGTTCAGGTATTGATCATTGATCCTGATTTCCATGTCGAGACCATCACCGTACCTTGTTTTCAGCATGTGGAAATAAGACTGTATGAATTGCATTTCTGTTTCCAGCGTTGCAAGGCCCTCTTCATTGTTGCGAAGCAGGTAACGGTACACTTTACTCATTTCATCCAGGAACTTTTCCGCCTTTTCGGGTTCATCGGCTATCAGCGACGACAATGAATTGAGGCTGTTAAACAGGAAATGCGGATTTACCTGTCCCTTTAAACCTTCTAGCTGGCTTTGCAGGTTTTCCTTTTTAAGGTTCTCCGCTTCATCCACCATTACCCGCCACTTTTCATAAAAAGAGGCTCCTTCGTTTAAGCTGGTTGCAAGCACATTGGTAACAGCCCCTACCATTAATACTTTTACATAGGTGCGCCAGTTAATTTCATATCCTAAAAATCCAATATAATCGTAGCCCAAAAAAATAATAGTGATGGCCGCAATCATGATAATAATGTAAGCCAGTAAACTGATGCCGATTCTTTTAAAGGTCTGGTGATATTTAGGATACCTGTTTAGTAAAACCACGGCTACCATACCGCAGGAAATATAAACCAATACCAGCACCGATAAAGTTAATGAAGTAGCCAGTATGAACGTACGGGCATCATGAAAGTATTGGCTGCCAAATAAAAAATAATTCAGCACCAATGCAATCGGAGGCATTATTACAACCATTATCAGCAACTCCTTTGTTGAGTAGGTTAATGGTTTCATATATCGTGATAAACTCATCAGGGAAGCCCTTTGATCTCAAATTATACATACCGGCAGGTTGAAATTACCAATACTGTATGAACTGTGTTAAATGTGTATGAACTGTTATTTTTAGTGTATGAATTGTACCCCCTGTCCCCTAAAGGGGAGTTTCGAACAGCTATACCCTCCAAGTTTTTACTCCATCATGTGCTGCTTTTCTAAATAAGTTGAATAGAAAAAATCTATCGGTAATGATAAAATAAATGGCATTTATCACATCCGGCATGTAACGGATGGCCTTTGTAAAGACTGAAAGCCATCAACATGACACAAACGGATACAAATGAAATGAGACGCAATTTCTGGTTCATGATTGACATTATTTTTATGGTGATCGTTCATCTATCAACCGGATGTATTTTAATTCTACCGGAAATGAGAAATGACCTGAATTATTTTGATACCAGCAACATCAGCTAGCCTCTTTTTTAAACCGGTTTATGATTCAAAAACTGCTCCCACGAGTAAGCTTACAAAACCCGTAATGTTTACTATCTGGCGGATGGCAAACACGGATAGCCATTTAGCCCTGTACACCGTCCAGTTACCGGGATAGTTTTCCGGCGACCAGGTATTGATGATCCTGTTAATCGGAACATTGCCCTTTACTGCAATAATTATTTCCACAATCAAGGCAATCAATCCGATAGCCGCTGTAATAAACAACAAACTGCCAGGATTCATACTGCATAAAACCGTTAGTATACTGCCTGTAACAAAACCGGTGTACAACACAATACGGAACTTTGACTGAAAGTTTTTATCCAGCAATTTTCGCAATTCGATATAAGATGCCGGTTGCATATTCTGCTGCACATTGCGCAATGCGATGATATAAATGAACGACTGGCTTACAATAAAACAATGACTATCCGTAATTAGGTGCAAGCTAATTAATTTAGTATATTTGCTATATAAATTAGCAAAATGAATATAGATAATTTTTTTTCTGAGTTTTCCACTGAGAGTGCTTGCAGACTTTACTTTAAATCACAACGCGAATCTAAAGGAATTGTTTGTAGAAAATGTGGTTCTACCAACCATTATTGGATTGAAAATTTGAGTAGATGGCAATGTAAAGGCTGTAGAAAATCCGTGAGTTTAAAATACGGGACGATTATGGAAAATTCAAATCTACCTTATAAGACCTGGCTTTGGGGGATTTATTTTTCTACACTTACAAAAAAAGGCTTTTCTGCTCTTGAGATGCAGCGCTTATTAGGTCACAGTCGCTACGAATCCATTTGGCTTATGATGCACAAAATAAGGGTAATGATGGGAGCCAGAGATGAGAAGTACGAACTGGATAAGTTTATAGAAATGGACGAGGGCTATTTCCCGGCTTATCGAAAAAAAGAAAGCAATGATGGCTTGGTATCAGTGCCAGCAAAGGAACTGGACAGAAATGTAACAACCATAGTTGCTGTTTCTGCCACACCTTTATCTAATGCTGAAAGTAAAGAAGGACGCCCAAACTCCATTCCTCACTATATTAAAATCAACGTAGTTGAATCTATCTCTAAAATTGATATTGCATATGAGGCTAAACAAATGGTATCAAAAAATGCTGCCGTTCTGACTGACGGAAAAACGAGTTATAGAGTATTGGACAATATTGCCAAAAAACACAAGGCAGTGATTGTAAAAGATAAGAAAGAAGTCTCTCAAATTTTCCCATGGGTGCATATTGCAATTAGCAATGTGAAAAAGAAAATATTAGGATTGCATCATAGTGTAAAAGATACCTACATGCAAAATTATCTAAACGAATTTTGTTATAAATTTAATAGGAGAAAACATGGTAGAACGTTATTTCATAGCTTCCTAAACGTGGCAACTTCCTATTCATGGTATGCTCAATGCACCTAATAGCGGATAGTCATT
>JANPIJ010000109.1:0-6220 GCA_031424955.1 Ferruginibacter sp.
GTGGGCAATATTGCCTCCAACAAAATAAATAAAGTAATAATCTTATGTAAAGTCATTATGTAAAGTAGTACACCGAACACAGATGCTCAGGTTGTTTTGATGCGATTACTTTACATAATCTTTTACTTTCCATAATCACTGTTATGTAAAACTTTACATAACGGTAACTGGTTATTTTCAAAACGTACGCAACTACAAAAATGAAGAAGCCAAATTAAAATCATTGTTGTTTGGTGGTACAGGGCAATTGCGGACACAAAAAGCATTCAATCTTTGTGAGGACTTTGCAAAGGGCGGAATGATTGAGTTTAATAATTAAGATTATTTAAAGGGGTGGCTGAAAAGTCGCCCCTTTATTTTTTTGATTTTTAAAGACCCGAAACGATCCACGCTTTAAGGCGTGGATCGTTGGGCATTGTGATGAATTCATTTACAATATATAAATCATCAAAGATAATTTTTGAAAAAGGCCGATACTTTAAAAAAGACATTTATAAATACTAAGAATTTAAACGATTTGTATAATTAGGTTGTGTAATTAAATAATTTGAGCAAAGTTCAATTAATTTATTAGTAGTGAAAAAAAGGAGGCTCAATGATTTTCTTACATCCGTTTACGAACTGGTATTTATTAAATTGAATTACAAATCGTGATAAACAAATGTCAGAATCTGGCTTGGGTTTAGAATAAAATCGCCTTTTGACACTTCATGATTTATATACATCCAGAGTATTGAAATTTATGATACTGCAAATAGTATCATAGAGATACTTTCAACCAGCCAAATGAAGGGTAAACCAACAGTAACACCAACTGCCTCAAATTACTCCCGTTGATAAATGACCGCCTCAGCATCAATATTGTCCATCCTGCTATTCGGTGGTTGGATAAAGGATACATGTCATGATACTTTTGGTGAAACAATTTAAAATTAGCCGATGAGCAAGAAAAAAATCATCGCTGGTGAGCCTCGGGTATGAATTCCCAATGGTAACCGTAGGCTTACATGAAGGCAAAAGTGAGATATATGGCCGGGTTGGTTATTTTAAATTTGGCATTAACTTTAACACTGAAATGCCTTCATCAGAAGAGATAAAGGATGCAGTAGTGCAGGGACCGAACAATAATGTCTACAGGCAAAATATAGCAAGGCTTGCTGCAGAAATGGAGGAGTATGATGCAAAAGAACTTTGCGCCGGGTATATATGTGCACAACCGGATAAACACAAGATGTCTTCATTATACGGTAAGGATCACCTATTGCCGATGAGGCCTGGCCTGCATAATTTTACAGTAAAACCACGGTTCATTTTTCTATGAGAGAGAACAAAAGAACTATAGAATAGTCAGTTATCGCATTATCAATTGTTGTATACTGAAACTATTCTCTACCTTTTTTTTATTAACAAAGTTAGTGGTATAGTGCTTCGAACAGGTAGTAATTCATCATTGCTTACATATAGTGTATTTCTTTCGGCATTATTTTATTTTATCATCCCAGTTTGTTTTGTACGCATACACCCGGCCCATTTTCCTTGCTTCCTGTTTTACAAAAAAGGGTAATAATAAATCCCTGAAATACTGCTGAAATTTATTAGGAACTGTTTTGTTGTCACCTACTTTCCTGGCCTGCCTGATTATTTTTTGCACACGATCTTGCCGTTTTAGCTGAAATTGCGCAAATGCCATTTCAAAATCAGGCAGATCTCTTATGCATTTTGTTAAGACAATCGTGTCTTCTAACGCCAATGACGCACCCTGCCCGATATGAGGAGCTGTGGCATGTGCAGCATCCCCAATTAAACAAGCATTTCCCTGGTGCCATTTTGCCAGGAATGGAATATCATAAATCGGGTAAACCTCTATAGAATTGGCTGATTGAATTATTTCCGCAATGGGGTTGGGGTCGCTTTTATGCAATGCCAGGATTGTCGCTTTGAGTTGAGCTTGTTCCGCATCATTTAACCCATTTATGCCCGGTTCTTTTTCCTGTGAAATATTATTGAACCACCAGATTTCGCCTAAATTAGATACAGCATACGCAAAAAAAGATTTCTCGCCAAAGGTCATGTGGATTGCACCATACAAATTTTTTGTATTGCTAAGTTTCGAAAATCCACCTGTAGAAAGTAAACCTGTATAAGTGGGTGCCGAAGCATCAGAAAAAATAGCATTTCTTGTTATTGAATGAATTCCATCGCAACCAATCAAAAAATCAGCAGTCGCTTCTGTTCCATCTTCAAAAAATGCGGTAACAGTATTTTTATCTTGCCAGATGTTTGTTAGTCTCTTGCCAAATTCTATTTCAATCCCTTTTTTATTAGCCGCCTCCCGCAATACTTTATTTAGCAACCCTCTTTTTACCTGAACCGTTTCTGCTCCGTACAATGCAAGCTGATTAGCATTATCAACGATTCCAATATTTTTGTTTTTGGAATTAAAAAAGTTGATTTTTCCGGGAGTAAATTCTGAAAGCACATTTTTAAGAGGCAGTAACTCTTTAATCACATTCAATCCGTTTGGCGATATACCTAAAAATGCACCGGCATCGTCTCTGTGACTTTTTTGTGCTTCATATATAGTTGCATCTATACCAATTTTTTTGAGAAACAAAGCCATTGCCGGTCCCGAAATACCACAACCAACAATTATTGCTTTTTTATTTTTCATTATTTATTTTTTTTAGTTTCATTTATTCCAAAATTTCACATTGATGCGATAATGACTTCATTATTTTAATGACAGAAACACTTAATACCGACCCTGTTTTATTTTCAATTCTTAATACATGATCAACATCGTATAAATCAAAATTTACGATGTAGCCAGGAAAACAAGTTTTAATTTCGAAAGCCACGCTAATGGCTTCCTTCTTTTTAGAGACTGATGTTTTGAAAACTTCTATCATACTATTTTAAATATCGGTTTTGCTAAATACTGACTGGACTGTATTAATACCATTCATAATTGTCCCGGATAAATCAGCTTTGGTAAAGTCAGCTCCTGTAGCATCTGCATTTGTTAGATCAGCACCAGACATATCCGCTTTAATAAACTTGATGCTTTTTAAAATGGCATTGTTAAACCTAGTATTGGAAAGATCACATTTACTAAAGTTTGCCCCGGTTAAATCCATTGCTGAAAAATCATACATTGATCAATCCGTTCCTTCAAGGTTTATGCCAGGTACTAATAAAGCTGTTTTGTCTTTAATATCACTTAAATCGCTATAGGAAAAGTTAGCGCCTATTGCAATAACTCCAGTTAAGTTTGCACCTACAAGAACGGTATAAGAAAAATCAGCATTTGTTAAATTACATCACTGGAGATTGGTATCCCCTAAATTACAATGATTGAAATCAACTCCGGAAAGATCAATGCCTGAAAGGTTGAGACCTGATAAATCAGTGAAGCTTACATTCGATATTTTGGCATTTCGTAGTAGTTGTTCTGTTTGTTGTGCGTCCAAATTATTTTTTTTGTTGTTACTTATTTTATTTGCTGCCTCAATTAATTATCATAGCGTATTTATATATCTTTTAATCAATTCCAATCCTTCGTCATGAACTATGGTAGTTCCTAATTTAGGCATTTTCCCATCACTTGTCCATTCCATCCTGCGAACCATTTCATTTTTTCGTTGTGATATTTTCGTTTGCGTAAATGGAATTTCAAATCCAAAACGCAAGCCAGTACTGGCTGCGAGGCCAGCTTCATTGTGACAGTGTGCACAATTGACCTCCAAATAGGCTCTTGCTCTTTGTTCTGTCGTAAATGAAGCGTAATCCCATTTGGGTAATGAAGAAAGAGCGAAAGCAGGGAGGTCGATTTTATTTTGATTAGATAAATATTGCAATTGATTTATTAAAGCCCCATTTCTTGAAATATCAATATTCATATTTCGAAGTTTAGGTCCAATTGGAATAATTTCATCAGAAGAACGATGACAACCTCCACATTCTGTATTGGTTGGTATATGGTAGTTAATTGATTTGGTTAGGCCGTTTACTTGCTTCCAGCTAACAGACTTGTTTTTTCCATCAGTTAATAGTATTGCCTCCAATTGTGTTGCGTTCCACTCATAAGTGGCAACATTCCATTTTCCCTGGTGCTTAATCATTAACCTTGTTTCAATTATTTTTTTTCCCTTTGTTGTATCTGATTTGTCAACATAGTAATAAAAGGTTTTTGCCAGAATTGTTTCATCAGGAAATTGGGGCAATCCATCACCGGTACTTATTAATTTAGTATTTCCGGGTAATTTTACCAGTCGTTGCTTCTCCGCATAGTCTGTAAATAGTGATGTTGAAAGCTCAAAACTTTCTACACTGTCGCCTGGTATTAAGTGAGCCATGTTGCCTTTGAACAGTTTGTAATAGCTGAGTGTTGGCGAAAACTGAATATTGTTTTCAATAGGTTTTATTACCAAAACCTTTTCACAGGATGGTAAAATTGAATTTACCAATACCGCCAATCCAATAAATAGTATTGCAAGCCTGATTTTCATAATTGGGGATTTTGATATTTTAATTTAAAAATTTTGTTTAATAATGGGATCAGGCCCAGGGAAAGCAGTATAAAAATGCCAACCCTGGCGTAATTGAGATTTTTCCATTGGGAGGCACGTTGCAATAAATTTTGGTCAATAGTATTTGAATAAGGCATCTGTTGAAATTCAACAATATTCGGTACAAAATACAATAGCGTCCAAAGCCTTACACCTGCATGAAAAATAAAAATGGCCAGGAGCCAATTCCTTGTTCCACTTATTTTCCAGGAAAAAATAATAGCTGCTATAAAAGTTAATTCGTGAATGGAATGTGCAATTATCCAAAATATTTTAAAGTCAAGTTTGTATTTGCCCTGAAATATATGAAATGATTCGGGTGGTGCAGAAGTCCACAATGGAACAATAATGGCTGTTTCAAAAATTTGAGCTCCATTTAAGAGGAAATAAACTGCGGTGGTTATTAAAAGCCATATTTGTGCTTTTTGATAATAGTATTTAGATAATGTCATCATAACGGTTTCGTTTTAATTCTGCAAATATACAACGAATCCGTATTAAAATACACCGATTTCGGATTTATATTTATATTTGTATGAAATACGTTATAAAATGAAGCCAATAGTTGAACTGGTAAGCGAATGGGACAATTATCAAAATCGTCATACTCAAGTGTCTGTGGAAGAGTTTTGTAAATATTATCTGTCCAGGAAGAAGGAACAGAAGGGAATTGGTAAATTGTTTGGGGGTATGGCTCCGCCGGACATAGATACAATTTTAGCAAAGACCATTGGCCGGATCAGCGCAATGCACATCGCATATTCAAAACTTGCTTTAAAAGAAGTTAAAGAAATTGAATTTGAATGGTTCTTTTTTATGAACGCTATATTTCACCAGGGCGAAGCAAAGAAAACAGATATCATAGCTTATAATTTCTTCGAGCAATCAACAGGCAATGATATCTTAAGCCGTATAAAAAAAGCAGGTTTTATTATTGATAGGAACGATCCCAACGACAAAAGAGCCAGGTTAATAAAACTGACAACGAAGGGGGAAAAAATGCTTTTCCATTTATATGAACTATTGTATAAACCTACGTATTTTATGTTTAGCGATATACCTGAAGACGATAAACAACTCCTTGTAAAACTATTAAGTGATACTGAAATCAGGCATGGCAAAGTATTATCTGAAAACCGCAATAAGAATTTAGATGAACTAATAGAAAAATCTTTATGCAAAGAAAAAACAACTGTGGTGTATGAGCAATTAAAAAACCGGATCGACCTGTTTAAGCAAAGCAAGCAAAAAAAATAATTTATATCTTTCATCGCCTGTTCTCAACATTTGTATTTCCTTTATTGAAAAATTCATTTTATTATTGAATTTCCGGGCAATGATTCAATCTTTGACGGGTTGTTTATGTTCTTCTTCCTGGCTGGCATATTCCTCTTCCGGATCTGCCGTATTACTTTTTATGTTGCAAAACGATTCATATAGCATAAATAAATCCCAAGTCCAATTAAAACAAATGAAGCTATCCTATTTTGCCTTTTTTGAAATACATTATTATTACCGGCTATTTTATTTCCTTTAGCAGCTAACCACCCATATAGTATTAAAACGATTGTCTCTAGTATAATCGCTGTTATACCAAGAATTATAAACTGTTGAGTTACATTTTTTGAAAAGTCAATAAATTGAGGAAGTAG
>JANPIJ010000110.1:0-4849 GCA_031424955.1 Ferruginibacter sp.
GAAAAAACAATTCCATATCATGAAATCCCTAATTTCCCTGTAAGCACTGTTGAGTTTCACAAAGGGAATTTGATATTGGGTAAAATTGGCGAAACCACGGTAATGGCGATGCAGGGCAGGTTTCATTATTATGAAGGATATAGTATGCAACAAATTACTTTCCCGGTTCGACTGATGAAAATGTTGGGCGTGAAACAATTGTTACTGAGTAATGCAGCCGGGGGAATGAATTTGAATTTTAAGAAAGGCGACCTGGTGATTATTGATGATCATATCAACACCCAAACAGAAAACCCATTACGTGGGCTGTCCGACCCTGCTTTTGGCCCACGTTTTCCTGATATGAGTTGCCCTTATGATCCATTCCTCGGTAAGCAATTACAAATGGCAGCAGCAGCACTTCAAATTAAGATACAGCATGGAGTGTATGTAGCAGTAAACGGCCCCAATTTAGAAACAAGGGCGGAATATAAATACCTGAAAGCTGCGGGAGCCGATATGGTGGGGATGAGTACTGTGCCGGAAGTTATTGTAGCCAACCAGGTGGGCCTGCCCTGTGCTGCGGTAAGTGTAATTACTGACGAATGTGATCCTGAAAATCTGCATCCGGTGGATATAAGCGAGATTATAGCAGTTGCGGGTAAAGCAGATAGAAAACTCAGCAATATTTTTGTAGCCGTAATTAAGGGATTGGGAGAAAAAGGATAAGTATAAAGTATGTGGTATATAGTATAAAGTACGAGAGGTTTTAGGTAAAAGGTAATCCACAATGATTATGATTTAGATATTCATCACTCATTATTCATCACTCATTCCTCAATTCAACTGGGGGTCTATCGGAAAGTTAATCATCATTTCATAATCTCCTCCAAGGTGTTTCAGGCTATCCTTCCATATTTCATCCGGGTAGGGGTGAAAAACGAGGTTGCGGGTAGCCGATACTGTTAACCAGGTTTTTTCCTTTAATTCATCATTTAGCTGACCATCACTCCAACCGCTGTAGCCAAGAAAAAACCGGATTTTATTATAGTCTATTTCATGATTTTTTACCAGTTCAGTTACTATCTCAAAATCTCCTCCCCAGTATACACCTTTCATTACTTCCTGGCCGCCCGGTATCAGGTCGGGATATTGGTGCAGGAAATGTATGGTATTCAATTGGACGGGACCACCATAAAATACCGGTATCGGATAGCCTTCGAAGCTGGTGATCAGTTCATCCAGGGTCAGTTCATATTGTTTGTTCAACACAAACCCAAAGCTACCATCGTTTTGGTGTTCACAAATGAATACTACCGTCCTCATAAAATGAGGATCCTTCAAAAAAGGATCAGCTATTAGTAACACGCCGGTAGCAGGTGAAATCATATACCTAAAATAACAGATTATTCTTTGTAGTGCTAATATTGTGCAAACTTTTTTTTTAAAGGCATTTAGTTTAGAATCCTTCAGTAAATTTACTGTTTGGCTGCTTTATACTACTTTAGCGCACATTATTGATTTACTAAATATACGAATGAAGCGAATTTTCCCTATTATCACAGTGCTCATATTGCTTTCGCTACTTGGAATTATTTTTTTCCAGATTCTTTGGATCAAAGGATCACTTGAGTCGGAGGAACAAAAATTTAATGATCATATTGACGTGGCAACTGCGCAGG
The DNA here is from genome assembly GCA_031424955.1 of Ferruginibacter sp. Taxonomy (GTDB): domain Bacteria; phylum Bacteroidota; class Bacteroidia; order Chitinophagales; family Chitinophagaceae; genus Ferruginibacter. The sequence continues at coordinate 1,662 of JANPIJ010000110.1, forward strand.
CAGCATCAGACCTGATGGAAGAGAAGGGTAATTTAATGCCTATGAGAAGGAAAAATGAACCTCTGTTTCCGAGTGAAAAACTGCAACTTGAAATATTTAAGCCCACCATTACGCAAAAATACTCAAGTGATGATATTCGCACCATCATCAGGAAAGCGTTTGATAAACAAAACCTTCACAATATACCTTTTGAATTTGCCATTAGTCCAACAACATTGATCGGTGAGGAAATTCAATCGGAGAATTTCTATAAATTATACTCGGATAGTATAAATAACCGGCTTCATGTAATTCAACTGGAATCCCCTGGAGGCAGCCTTTCCGAAGGAATATCGCCCCAGGAAGTATTGATCATTACGGTACCACACGCTAAAAAACTGATCTGGCGGTCAATGACCTGGTTTATTATCGGGGCGGTTGTATTTACATTGATCATTGTAACCGCATTCTTTCTTACAGTAAGGGCTTTGCTGAAACAAAAAAAGCTGAGTGAAATAAAATCGGATTTTATCAATAACATGACCCATGAATTTAAAACTCCGCTTGCTACCATTTCATTGGCCGTGGATGCACTAAAAAATGAAAAAGTGATCAATGACCGGGAGAAGATGAATTATTTTACCGGTATCATTAAGGAAGAAAATAAGCGAATGAATAAGCAGGTGGAAACCATATTGCAGGCCGCTTTGCTGGATAAACAGGAAGTGCAGTTAGACCTGAAAAAACTACATGCCCATGACCTGATAAACAGCGCTTTAAACAATATCAATCTACAGGTAGACCAGATACAGGGGCGCCTGGAAGTAAACCTCGCCGCAACTAAAGACCTGTTGCTGGCAGACGATGTGCATTTCACCAACCTGGTAAGCAACCTGCTTGATAATGCGGTAAAGTATTCAAAAGACAATCTGCATATAAAAATATGTACGCAAACTTCCGGTAATCAATTTAAGTTAAAAATTGAAGACAATGGCATTGGAATGAATAAGGAAACCGTTAGCCGTATTTTTGAGAAATTTTACCGGGCACATACCGGCAACCTGCACAATGTGAAGGGATTTGGTCTCGGGTTAAGTTATGTAAAAACGATGGTGGATGCACATCATGGTACTATCAAAGTAGAAAGCACACCCGGAAAGGGGAGCTGCTTTTTATTAAGTTTCCCTTTGGCAAAGTCCTAGTCAAATACAGTTCGTTCTTTTAGCAATTTCCTCCAAAGAACCATGCCGGTACATCATCGAATCGCTGTTCACCTTGATGTGGTAATTCGTTAACACGCCAAATGGTTCGCTTCCCATTTTTTATGCTGCGGGCAGCAGTAATCAATATCCTGCTTCCCGGATGATTGCTTGGACTACCAGTACCTCGAAATTGGTAAATTGCCTTTTAATTTCCATTTTTATTTGCATTCAATTCATTGAAACTGCTTGTTCGATAACAGTCTTCATCAGTTCCTGCTTTATCCAAATTCCTGACGAAGGCAGTAATGCACATGTTATACACCACTATTAACACATTATTCACGGGTAAAATCACCTTAAAACCGTTGCAGGACCTTATCATGGGCGCTATAAGTGGTGTGGATAAAAATGTTTCCTTCATTTTTAGTGTAAAAGTGGGAAAAAGTGTTATTTTGTGGTAATAATTTTTTCACATTGCATAAATCCCCGTAAATGATTGGTTTTCTTGGCGAATATGAGGTTACGATGGATGCCAAAGGACGTTTCCTTTTACCTGCTGGTTTTAAGAAGCAGTTGGCTGAGGATGGGGCGGGCCAATTTGTCATTAACAGGGGCATAGAAGCATGTTTAAGTTTATATCCCATGCAAAGCTGGGAACCGATTTTTTCGAAAGTAAGCAAGCTAAATGAATTTGATCCGAAAGTGAGGCAATTTCGCCGCTATTTTTTAAATGGTGCTACTAATGTAGAACTGGATTCTGCCGGCAGGTTACTCATTCCAAAAGCGCTGATGGAATATGCCGGTTTGGAAAAGGATGTGGTGCTGGTATCGGCAGTTGATAAAATTGAGATTTGGGATAAAACGAAATATACAAAGTTCTTTGAAACCTTCACACCGGAATCCTTTAGTGACCTGGCGAATGAAGTGATGAATAAAAATGACGAACCACTGAAAAGTTGAAATATTGAAAAGTATGCCGCACAGCAATAGCAAATTACCAATCAATCAAACAACCGATCAAAGCGAAAATTACCATACACCGGTATTACTCCGGGAAGCGATTGAGGGGTTGAATATAAAGGCAGATGGAGTGTATGTGGATTGCACATTTGGCGGTGGGGGGCATAGCAGGGCAATATTGGAACGGCTCAATGAAAACGGAATACTCGTGGCTTTTGACCAGGATGAAGATGCACGGAAAAATATCCCGCCTGATAAAAGGGTAATTTTTGTACCGCAGAATTTCCGGCACCTCCAACGTTTTTTGCGCCTGCACAAAATCACACAGGTAGATGGGATACTGGCAGACTTGGGTGTTTCCAGTCACCAGTTTGATGAGGCGGAAAGAGGTTTTTCTATTCGCTTTGATGCGGACCTCGACATGCGGATGGACCAGCGGCAAACTGTAACCGCGGCGGATGTAATTAAAAAATTTTCGGAGCAACAGTTGCATAAAATGCTGGAACAATATGGCGAGGTAACCAATGCAAAAACGTTGGCTAAAACAATTGTGGAGCAAAGGGCGCTGATGCCCGTTAAAACGATTAATGAATTAAAGCAGGCTATACAGTCCGTAGTGAAGGGAAATCCACAGAAATATTTTGCCCAGGTATTCCAGGCGTTGCGGATAGAAGTGAATGATGAATTGGGGGCGCTGAAAGAACTGTTGCAACAAACACCTGTATTGTTAAAGCCAGGCGGCCGGGTAGCAATCATCACCTTTCATTCATTGGAAGACAGGATTGTAAAAAACTTTTTTAAAGCAGGTGGTTTTTCAGAAGAGTCAATAGATGATGTATATGGAGGAAGGCCTGAAAACCCTTTCCATATCATTACTAAAAAGCCAATACTGCCGGGTGCAGTTGAAGCAAAACAAAATAAAAGATCAAGAAGCGCAAAGTTGAGGGTGGCAGAGAGGAAGATACAAATTTGAAAATGTGAAAATAGCAAAATGTGAAAATGGATGGAGCGGTTCAATGATAATGACCATGGCTGCTTCTTTGCCCG
>JANPIJ010000111.1:0-12261 GCA_031424955.1 Ferruginibacter sp.
TTTATACCAATTTAAGGACAAAAGAGGTGCAAGAAAGGTAAGCATGAAAACAAAAAGAAAAAATGCAGGATGGAATAATGACTACCTCGTGGCCATTCTCACAAATTCTGTATGATTTTTTTAATGCGTCTGCCCTGGTGCGTATCCACTACACAACAAAAAGATAAAATATGCAAGCCATTCAATCATTTACCGGCATTTTTCAATCCTGTTCAAAAATACCGGGAACGATTGCAATTTTGCAAATGTTTAAGTGATTTGCTGAAATAAGTTACAATTTGAAACGCTTCTCGGAAATAATTATAAGAAATCTAAACCCTACCTTCGGCTTTTTACAACGATTGCTAACGAAACGATTGCTTACTATGTCAGTACCAATGATGCCTGTCATCCCTAAAAATATTTTAATCAATTTAGGACTACAGATGACAGGAGATATTTATTATCAATTATCACCTGAAGAATTAACGGAACAAACGCTCCAACGGGGTCAGGGCGTGTTAAGTGATACCGGAGCCCTTGTTGTTAATACAGGCGAGTTTACCGGCAGAAGCCCAAAAGACAGATTTATAGTAAGGGACAATCTAACCGAAAATACTGTGCATTGGAATGATTTTAATATTCCCATCGAATCCCATTATTTTGACCAGTTATATGGCAAAATGATGGCATGGCTGGAGCATAAAGAAATTTGGGTGCGTGATTGCTATGCCTGTGCAGATCAACAATTCAGAATGAAAATAAGGATGGTGAATGAAAATCCATGGAGTAACTTATTTGTACACAATATGTTCCTAAGGCCCGCAGAAGAAGAGTTGGACGACTTTACTCCTGAATGGTACGTAATACAGGCGCCAGGTTTTAAAGCTGATCCACTGCCGGATGGAACCCGTCAACATAATTTTGCCATTATCAGTTTTACAAAAAAAACCATTTTAATAGGCGGAACCGGCTACACTGGTGAAATAAAAAAAAGTATTTTTTCTGTTCTTAATTATATACTTCCTCATCATAATGGAGTATTGAGTATGCACTGCTCCGCCAATATGGGCATAACAGGGGATACTGCCATATTTTTTGGTTTAAGTGGTACAGGTAAAACCACCCTGAGCGCAGATCCCAAACGTTACTTAATTGGAGATGATGAACACGGCTGGACAGGGAAAATGGTTTTTAATTTTGAGGGTGGCTGCTATGCAAAAACCATTGATTTAAGTGAGATAAAAGAGCCCGAAATTTACCAGGCAATCAAACCGGGTGCCCTTGTAGAAAATGTAGTATTTTTTGAAGGAAGTAACCAGATCGACTTTTCAGGTAATTGTATTACAGAAAATACGAGGGTAAGCTATCCCCTGCATTTTATCAGCAATGCATTGGAACCTTCCATTGGAAAAACCCCAAAAAACATATTCTTCCTTACCTGTGATGCCTATGGTATTTTACCGCCAATCAGTAAACTTACATCTGGCCAGGCCATGTACCAGTTCATTAGCGGGTACACCGCAAAAGTGGCTGGTACCGAAACCGGCGTAACCGAACCAAAAGCGACTTTCAGCGCATGTTTTGGTGCCCCCTTTATGCCGCTGCACCCCGGGCAATACGCAGAAATGTTAGGAAAAAAAATGATGGCCGAAAATGTGAATGTATGGATGATCAATACAGGATGGAGTGGAGGTCCTTATGGAATTGGAAAAAGAATAAAACTGGATTATACAAGGGCTATGCTTACTGCGGCCCTTGAGGGCAAATTGGAGAATGAAGTATTTGAAAAACATCCCGTGTTTGGCATTTCGATGCCTGCCAATTGTGAAGGAGTGCCATCTGAAATTTTAAATCCGGGAAACACCTGGTCCGATAAAGCCCTGTATGATCAAAAGGCCAAAGAACTTGCCTGGTTATTTATACGCAATTTTGAAAAATATGCCGGAGATGTTAGTAAAGCGATATTAGCTGCGGCGCCTGTAGTATAAAATAGTTCGATTGTTAGCCACTAAACGATCCCCCTAAATACCAAGACATGTCAAGGTATCGGGGGATTTTTTTATAATACCATTTCAGGTATTTCACCTTTAATGATTAATTTACCCGCTGTTTTTGCTATAATCTCCTCAATACTCACACCGGGTGCCCTTTCCAATAATTTAAATCCATTGGCGGTAATATCCAAAACGGCTAACTCGGTTACCACCTTTTTTACGCAACCAACACCTGTAAGCGGAAGCATACAGGCAGGTAATAATTTTGATTCCCCCTTTGGGTTGGTATGCATCATGGCGACAATAATATTTCTTGCACTGGCTACCAGGTCCATGGCGCCACCCATTCCCTTTACCATTTTGCCCGGAATTTTCCAATTGGCGATATCACCCTTTTCACTTACTTCCATGGCACCCAGAATGGTCAGGTCAACTTTACCCGCCCTGATCATTCCGAAACTCATAGCACTGTCAAAAAATGCCGCCCCTGGTACAGTGGTGATGGTTTGCTTACCGGCATTAATCAGATCCGGGTCTTCTTCTCCTTCAAAAGGAAAGGGGCCCATACCCAATAAACCATTCTCACTTTGCAGCACTACCTTTAAACCTGCCGGAATATAATTGGCAACCAGCGTAGGTATTCCTATACCGAGGTTTACATAGTACCCATCCTTTAGTTCCCTTGCAAGGCGTTGCGCTATTTGGTTTTTGTTAAGCATACAAAATAATGTGATAATTCGATAATTTGCTAATGTGCTAATAAGAAACACACCAGGAATTTATTGAAGCTTAGTTATTTGAAAAAGTCATATAATTTGTTTGTTAACTACTCCGCTACTTTCAGAGTAACAAAACCCTAATAAATTAGCTGATTATCTAATTAGCTAATCAGCTAATTTCCTTACGGTTCTCTGCTCTATTCTTTTTTCATAATTCGTTCCCTGAAATATCCGGTGCACATAAATGCCGGGGGTATGTATATGATCCGGATCAAGGCTTCCTGCCGGTACCAATTCCTCCACTTCTGCAATAGTAATTTTACCTGCCATGGCCATTAAGGGATTAAAGTTCCGTGCGGTTTCCCTGTAAACCAGGTTCCCATCAGTATCTCCCTTCCATGCTTTAACAAGGGCAAAGTCTGATTCAAACGCAAGTTCCAATAAATAAGCTTTGTTGTTGAAAACCCGGGTTTCCTTACCAATTGCCACTTCGGTACCAACACCAGCTGGTGTAAAAATTGCCGGCATCCCGTAACCCGATGCCATACAACGGGTGGCCAATGTTCCCTGGGGTATTAATTCTACTTCTAACTCTCCGCTCAATAATTGCCTTTCAAACTCGGCATTCTCACCAACGTAGGATGCTATCATTTTACTTACCTGCCTGTTTTGCAGCATCAATCCAATTCCAAAATTATCTATCCCCGCATTATTGGAAATACAGGTGAGTTGGATGATACCCTTTTTTACCAGTGCAGCAATACAATTTTCAGGTATCCCACATAAACCAAATCCTCCCAGCATCAGAACGGCGCCGTTTTGAATATCAGCTACTGATTCATCCGCATTACTAAAAACCTTGTTCATGGAAATTTTTAAATTGTTTTATACAAAAAATAAGATTAGCAATATACAGCAAATATTGATGGGTAAGAGTTTTGAAAAGTACGTTAGCAAAAACAGTAAACACGATCGCTTCCAATTTATTAAAACAACACACAAACAATAAAACGATTTGTCATTCGTTTTATTGATGGCTGTACTTAAAGCTTTGATTCAATTAGAACTACCAATATCCTATATGAAAAAAGGCGGTAAGTAAATATTTTCATCCATTACTAATATTTACGCCATCCTATGTACAAAATACTTAGAATCCATAACCGGCTGATCGTTGGTGGCCCCTCAATCAACGTTTCGCTTTTATCTACGTACCTTAATCCCGAGTTTGAAACCAAACTAATCGTGGGAAAAAAGGATCCCCAGGAAAAAGACGCCGGGTATATTGCGCAGCAAATGGGCGTTAACCCAATTGGAATAGATGAGATGCGAAGGAGCATCCTGCCCATCAACGACATCAAAGCATTTTTTAAGATCAGGAAAATCATCAAAGAATTCAAGCCTGATATTGTTCATACACATGCATCCAAATCAGGAGCTATAGGAAGACTGGCGGCATGGTCTTGTGATGTAAAATTAATTGTTCATACTTTTCATGGACATGTGTTTCACTCCTATTTCAATAAATTTATTTCATTCCTGATTGTTTTGGTGGAGCGCTTTCTTGCAAAAAAAACTAACCTGATTATTGCCATCAGCGATTTACAAAATAAGGAACTAGTAGAAAAATATAAAATAGCGCCATCGGCAAAAGTTTTCACAGTCCCCCTGGGATTTAACCTGGAAAAATATTCAATTGACCAGGAATTGAAACGGGATATGTTCAGGGAGAAGTATGGCTTTGATAAAAATGAAATCATCGTTGGAATAATCGGGCGGATTGTTCCAATAAAAAATCATGGAATGTTTCTTGAAGTGGCTGCGCAAATCAAAAAGCAATCAGGTAAAAACGTCCGATTTGCAATTATCGGGGATGGGGAATCGCTTCCTTTGATAGAAAAAAAATCCGCGGAACTGGGGCTGACCTATTCTTATTTTTTATCCAGTCCAAAATCAAATACAGATATCGTTGTTACTTCCTGGGAAAAAGATATTGACCATGTTTTAGCCGGTCTCGATATTGTAGTGCTTACTTCCAATAACGAAGGGACACCCGTTTCGTTAATTGAAGCACAGGCGGCTTATAAGCCGGTAGTATCTACTAACGTGGGGGGCGTGGAAGATGTTATTAAACACGGGGAGAACGGGTATTTAACAGGTGTGAATGATGTGGAGGCCTTTGTTAATTATGTAAAAATGTTAATTGACAGTAAAGAACTGCGTGACAAAATGGGCGCTGTTGGATACCAAACAGTGATTAACAATTATTCAAAACAAAGATTAGTAAAGGATGTAAAAAATCTATACCTGAATTTCCTTGAAAAGGAAGAGAAAAAAGTAGTTGCAGAGAGTCCGGCATTGATCAATGTTTTCAATATGACTTACCGGTCTCTTACTTATTTCCGCCGACATGTCGCTCAAACATTTTTGTCCGGTCTCTTTCTGCTTTGGTAGTCATGCTATCAAGCAAAATGCGCATCTCGCTGGTGTGCAACAGGTAATATTCATAGCTTTTGTAAAAATCAGCTTTTGATACCTGGTGAATTGAAAAAATTTTATTTTGCAACTGAGCATTCTCAACTGCCGCATTTTTTAAAGAATCTTTTTTTATAAACTGTTCGGTAAAAACATCGGCTTCAATAATATCCCACAACACAGCCTGCATTTTTTCCCGATCAAGTATACCGGAATATTTCTTCTCTTTATTGGTGCAACCAATCGAGCAAAAAAACAATATCGTTACAATTACCTGCTTCATTATTTTAATTCTTCCTTATACCTTGTTGCATTGGTGATATCCATTTTCTGCAAAAGGTCAGATGCCCTCAATTTGTCCTGCGGGGGAGCCTTTGAAAATATTTTGATCAATTCATTTGCCTTGCCCTGGAAAAAGAACTGGTTGATCATCGTGTTTTGGTTATCTGCATTGAAGTTGCTCAGCAGGTTCAATACATTCAACATTTCATTTCTTGCTGCTGTTTCGTCTTCATACATTTTATCAAGCCCTAAATGATAGTAGGAATAGTAAATATCGTGCATAATGGAATACCTGCTATTCATCATATTTTCCACCAACCAGTACCGGTTGCGTTTGCTGTCAAAGGCCTTCCATCCGGCAATACCTCTTGCTTCAGGAGCATTGTTTACAATATTCTGAGCTTTTAAAAAATAGGTATTGCCACCCCGCTGCGAAAATGCATCATAATCGAATGCTAAAATAATATTGGCATAGTAAGCAAATATGGCAGTAAGGTTTGACAGGAGTGCATCTGTTCCAGCAACGCGGTTTTCATTAAATTCCAATTGCTGAAACTCGATGTACTTAAACATCACATCCTCATCCTGGAAATTAATGAGCGGGGAAACATAAGCTGTATTAAAAACGGGGCGGGCTGCCTGTATGGTAAGCGATGCAGAATAAACGTTGATTTCATTTGTTGGCTGCAGGTTTAAAAAAAAACTACAGTCAATTTTTTCATTGTTTAAAAAAATGTCTTTGGTCCATTTGCGGTTATTCAAAAATGTGCTCAAAGCAGTTTGCAAGGTTTGAAAAACATTCTTGTTAACCGTAGTTCCTATTCGGCTACTGTTAACCGTTACCCTTGCATTTAATTCCTGGGCACTCACGAAACTGGTGACTGTTATTAAAAGGAATGAAAATATAAACCTGGCAAAAATGTGCATATTATAATCGAATAATAGTGTTTACAATATCCTTCGCCACTGCCTCTTTTGATTTGGTTTCAAAATATTGCGGCTTCCCGGTCTTATCTATGATAGTTATTTTGTTTGTGTCGTAACCAAAGCCGGCACCTTTATCATTCAAAGAATTCAGAATAATCAAATCGGCGTTTTTTTCTATCAACTTCTTTTTAGCATACTCTTCTTCATTATTGGTTTCGAGTGCAAAGCCAACCAATAACTGGTGAGGCTTTTTTATTTCCCCTAAATGTTTTAAGATATCTTTTGTTTTTGTTAACTCAATTGTAATGACCTCCCCTGTTTTTTTTATTTTTTCTTTGGCCGTATTTACCGGCGTATAATCCGCTACTGCGGCACTCATCACAGCAATATCCATTGAATGGTAAACAGCAACACACGCATCAAACATTTCCGAAGCAGTCTTTACCCTTGTAATTGCTATTTGCGGAGGTATTTCCAAAGCAGTCGGGCCAACTATCAAAGTAACGTCTGCACCGCGATGTTGTAATTCCTTTGCAATTGCAATACCCATCTTGCCGGATGAATGGTTACCAATGAACCGTACCGGATCAATCTGTTCATAGGTAGGCCCGGCTGTTACCATTACACGCTTACCCTTTAATGGCTGATCAGCTAAAAGAAAATCATTCAGCCAATTTACAATTTTATCAGGTTCTGCCATTCTGCCTTCTCCGGACAACCCACTGGCCAATTCACCGGATTCTACTGGTATGATATAATTTCCGTAGGAAGATATTTTTTGAAGATTATTTTTAGTAGCGGTATGAAGCCACATATCTTCGTCCATAGCAGGAGCAACTACCACCTTACAGGTAGCAGAGAGATACACTGCCATTAACAGGTTATCACATATACCTGTTGCCATTTTTGCAAGTGTATTACAACTAAGGGGAGCAATTAACATCACATCAGCCCATCTTCCCAGCATTACATGATTGGCCCAGGAATCATTATTGACAAGATCAGTTAAAACAGGATTTTTTGAGAGCGTAGAAAGGGTTAATGGCGAAATAAAATCCCTCGCCGAAGAAGTCATGATTACTTTTACCTCGGCTCCTGATTTTACCAATAACCGCACCAGTACAGCGGCTTTATAGGCAGCAATACTACCGGTTATCCCCAATAATATTTTTTTTCCTTTAAACATAAAAAACGACGGATGATACCGTCGTTAAAAATATAACTTCTTATTAAAAAAATATTGTCAATTATTCCCTAAAGACTAACTAAATAGGTCTTCTTCATTTTTACGGAAATAAATTTTATCTTCCATAAATTCCTGCGAAGCAAGCAATGAAGGATTCGGCATACGTTCGTAGGCTTTCGAAATTTCTATTTGCTCCTTATTCTCATGAATCTCCTCAAGGCTATCTGTATGACTGGCGAATTCTTCTAGTTTGTTGTGTAATTCTTCCTTTATAGTAATATTAATTTGATTGGCTCTCTTTGCAATGATGGCAATAGATTCATACAAATTACCTGTTTTCTCTTTCAGGTCAAACAGATTTTTTGGCTCTACTACATTGCTCGTACTAGAGCTTAGTTGTCGTCTTAATTTGCTCATATTGTATTTCTTTAATATTATTTTGACTTAAATTACTTAATTCCTTTGCTTCGGGTAACAATGCACTTTCAGGAAAACGATCTGCAAAATCCTGGTATTCACTGATTACTTTCTCATAACGCTCGGTTTGCTTTTCCTGTATACTTAATTTCGCAAACCGGTAATAGGATTTTACGATATTCAATTTATAGATGTCTCCGGATTTTGATTCGGGATAATTATTAAGCACACTTCCATATGCAATGGCAGCAGCCCTATACTGTCCTACTTTAAAATAAAGATCTGCCGCTCTCAATTCCTTGATTTCGAGCCTTTCCCTGCATTTATCTATAATAGCGGTAGCTTCCGCAATTCTGGTGGAACCAGGATGGGTATTTATAAAAGTCTGCATCACGCCAATTGATTTGGCGGTATTCGTTTGATCCAAATCAACTTTAGGAACCTGTTTGTAAAAACACAATGCATGCATAAAATCAACCTCTTCAGCCTTGCTGCTATTGGGGAACACTTCTAAAAACCCCTTAAAGAAATTCTCTGCATCCCGGTAATTTTTTAAATAATAGAAACAATATGCATCTTTATAATAAAGATCTTCAAACTTATCTGTTCCTTTAAAAACCGGGTAAAGTTCTTCATATAAAACTTGTGCCTGCCGATATTTTTTTTCTGCAAAAAATTTATCCGCCATAACCAGTTTATAAGCTACATCCTTGCTTTTCATGATCTTGCTATACTTGTTGCAGGATGAAACGGCAAAGAAAACAGTGACTGCTATTAATGATATTCTTAAAAATCTCATAGAAGATTGCAAAATTAGTGATTTTCATTCAAATATCTCTTCAAATTATCAGTTGGCAAAATCAGGTTCGTTAAGATTTTCAGAAATAATCAATTATATTTTATGTACCACCTGTCTTATATTCATACCTGTTACGATACACTCCTTCCTATTTTGGCGCCAGATCCATATTAGGAATCAGTATCTTTAAAGGGCACTGTTGATATTCTTTTAGCCGTTCACCAAAATAATATGACTCCTGGTCCGGACTATTCTAAATAAAAACCCTCCCGGAAATCCGGAAGGGTTCCATTTTAAGAAAATTAAAACTTAATTTGATTTAATGTCGATCGTGTTTGCTTCGCCACCACCGATATTCTTATCTGTAGTAATTCTATCGGCACTTACACCCAAAGTTTCTATCAGGTAATTTTTAACAGCATCTAATTTCTTATTAGCCAATGATTGCTGCGCTTTTGAAGCGCCGGGATAAGCAGTGATAGTGATAGAGCAGGTCGGGTTGTCTTTTAATTTTGATGCTACAGTTGCACACATTGCTTTTACATCTTTGCTCAAACTAATACCTTTCATTGAAAGACTAGGGTAATCAGCAGGGCATTCGCTCTTTGGTGTGATACCTTGCGCAATCAGGTTTTTTAACTCTATGCAACAAGCTGGTTCAGGACATTTACCCACTCCATCAGCATCAACCGGTTGACATTCGGTTGGCGTGATCAATTGTTTATCCGTACAATCCGGAACACCATCGCCATCTGTATCTTTGGTTACACCATGAGAATCAACAGGGCAACCTGCCGGTGTGTTTGGTTCTCTATCAAACTGGTCAGTTACTCCATCACCATCCGTATCATCAAATACTGGTTTTGGCAATTTCATGTGCTTTGGATTGTTTATTTCGCTGTAAGCATAATCCAAAGGATTTACCCACCACAATGGCTCAACAGACTTACCACCAAGGTTAAAATTAACGCCCAACGATAAGAAGTTGTAAGAATCAAAATCACGGGTTTGAGCAGCATCTCCGGAAGCAGCTTCCTGCCATTGCTGTCCATCCAATAAGTCATCCTTAACAAAGGTTTGACGATCTTCTAAAGCAAGATTAATTCTTCTGCTTAGTTTAAAAGATATACCAGCTAATGCTGTACCAGATGGCCTTAGTGTGTGGCCACCTATTTTCGCCCTACCTGCACGAGCATTTTCTGCAGGTGTTTCATAAGTTTTATCCATTCCATCCTTTAAAGCCTTTAACACATCTTTCCTGTTTTTGTAAACACCTGATGCACTAACCTGGCTTTGAAAAAGCGATAAATAATTATTATTGCCGGCATCCAGTGCATTCACTTTTGTATCATACCAGGTGAAACCTAAACCAGCACCCATGTAGAGAGCAATACCATTTTTTTGTTTGTGAAAACGAATGTTGTTCAGGGTTATAATACCCTGAAGGGATAAATCCTGTGTATTAGTTTTGTAATTATAGAAAACCGGGTTAACAATCGGCGTGTAGCCTTTACCGGCAGGTAAATTACCGGGCACCCCAACATTGGTATTAGCTAACCAGGCTGAGTTTTTACCATAATTCCTGGAAGCTTTCCAATTTAAACCTTTTGCATTCCCATTCAAATACTGCATTCGCAATGCAAATACATAGCCGAGTGCTTTTCTTGCATGTACTTCAAATCCTAAACTTGGTATTCTTGCAGCAACATCGCCGCCAATAGCGATCGATCCAATCGAAGCGCCTACTTCCCACATGTTACGTGGCTTTGCAGGAAAATTATATGTATTGTTCCAAAACTCATTCTGTTGTGGCATCTTCTTGGCAGATATTACAGAAGAGTCGAAGACACTGTAAGTTCCACCCGTTTGTGCAAACGTTGAAGCTGTAAAAAGGGTTAAGAACCATAAAATTAATTTGAACTTTTGGGTTAACATGATGAATAATTGTTAAATTATTGAATTTTAAGAGTTAATATATATACAAAATTATCGCTTGGTAATTAAAAACCAAACTTTTTTAAGCTTAATTTAGGTTGTAACTGCTTATAAAAAAAACAATTACAGTAGTTGAAAGAGTAGTTATTATAATGAATAGTTGCACCACTTTAAAAATTCAAACGCAACAAATTTCTTCTTCAAACCTCTACTTTATAAAATAATTACTTTGCAGCCGTTGTATACTGCATTATATTTCTTTTTTTTGCGGATGGATTTTGTAAATAAAATTATTGGTGAAGAATTAAAAACTTTTGAAAAAAAGTTTACAGACTCCGTAAAGAGCCAAACCCCGCTGCTTGACCGGATCATGAAATATATTATTAAACGGAAGGGAAAGCAACTGAGACCAATGTTTGTTTTCTTAAGTGCAAAATTACAGGCACCCATAAACGAAAGTACCTACCGGGCCGCCGCTCTTGTTGAAATATTACATACTGCAACATTGGTTCATGACGATGTGGTAGATGAATCCCTTGAGAGAAGAGGTTTTTTCTCTATTAATGCAATCTGGAAAAATAAAATTGCTGTACTGGTAGGAGATTATCTATTATCTAAGGGGTTGTTGTTGTCCACCACCAACAATGATTTTGAACACCTGCGTATATTATCGGAAGCGGTAAAACAGATGAGTGAAGGTGAGTTAATGCAGATTGAGAAAGCCCGGAACCTTAATCTAAAGGAAGACATTTACTTCGAAATAATACGCAACAAAACTGCGTCCCTTCTTTCTTCGGCATGTGCAGTGGGAGCCTGGAGTACAAGCCAGGATAGTGCGATCACCGAAAAAATGAAATTATTTGGAGAAAAAGTTGGTATTGCTTTCCAGATAAAAGATGATCTTTTTGATTATGGAAAAGAGGATATCGGCAAACCAACAGGCAATGATATCAAGGAAAAAAAATTAACGCTTCCGCTGATTTATACCTTGAATACAATTGATGCAGCCACGCGAAGAAAATTAATCTACATTGTAAAAAATGAAAATACAGATTCTGCAAAGGTTAAATTTGTGATTGACACGGTGATTGAAGCCGGTGGTATTACCTATGCCGCAGAAAAAATGAATATCTACCGCAATGATGCACTGTCTATTCTACATGAATTTCCGGACAATGAAGTAAGACGGGCATTGGAAGAACTGGTGAGGTATACAACTGACAGGAAGTATTAGCTGGTCTAGTTATGGAATGAATAAAATTGGTGGTATACAAATCCCAATCACTTGTTGAATTAAAAACTTTATTTGCTTATATTACTTCTTCATACTGATCCCCTAAGAGACGAAATTATTTAACCAAACCATTGAACTGGCATACCTATTTTAGATGAATAAACGCTGGAACATATTATCAGCCGATACTGTTAAGACATCGGTGCTGCAGGATGCACTAAAAATCAATAATACCATTTGTAAAATATTAGTTCAGCGGGGTATTGACGATTTTGCCAAAGCCAAAACATATTTTCGTCCGCAACCGGCCG
>JANPIJ010000112.1:0-29481 GCA_031424955.1 Ferruginibacter sp.
ATCTAGGATCCTATGCAAATACTCCCAAATCAGAAAGCCTTTCGGACATTCTTTGGAACTAATGACTGTAATATTGTTTACGTTCATGTTTTAACTTTAAATGAAGCCTATTTAAATAAACCAAATAGCATTGCAGTTTTAAACGTTGAAGAATACAATTTGTATTTGAAGCCCATATTTTTTGAGATCAGCAAATCTACTGACTTTCTGCATTATAGAATGTTGTTTAATCACTATTTAATGGTTGGGCGAGTGCCAGGAGGACCCAAAATTTCGTCACCTAATTCTATCGTCTTTTGACTAAACTCTTCAACCAATTTCGGGTCCATAGCATCTTTGGTGGGGTCAATCCTACCAAATAGGCGAATGACCTTGGCAAAACCGCTCGGCGATGCTATTGTCAATGCCGTTGATGGATCCCCACTGGAAGCTGAAACCATATGAGGTGTTCCTTTAGGAATAAAATGACTTTTACCCGGACTCAATATAACCGTTTCCTCATTTGTATAAATTGTGAATTCACCCTTTAAGACAAAAATTAATTCAGAATATTTTGAATGTACATGCAATGGGGTCTCTACACCAGCAGCGAAAGTTCCTTCAATAAGATCATACAAAGATGAAGTTTGTGTTTCATCCGCCAGAATAGAAAGATGTGTACCAAAAAGCCATAGTGATTGTTTCATAAACATACATTTAGATGGTTCTAAATTTTTTTTTCTACCAAAATTGCATACTCACGATTACTATCAATTGACATTTTAATTCATCATTTTTGATAAAAAGCATTTATCCGGAGGAGGTGTTTTTCTAATTTGATCTTCTGGTACTGAGCATACCAAAGTAAGATTAATATTGATTAAAACCACAGCAGCAGATTGTAAAGCAAATACCGAAAGTCATACATATAGTTAAGCCCACCTATTATATAAATTGCTGATCGTAAGTAGCCCTAAATATCTGTATACCTTTTGATACATTTTGAAAGATAATCATCATGTAATAACGGGTTCGTCACCATACAAGCCCCCTCCAGATTATTCGTACAAGGTACGGGATTCGAACCCGTGATTCCTCCGTGAAAGGGAGGTGTCTTAACCACTTGACCAACTCGGCTTGAAGTACAGGATATCATGTTGTTAATTCTTTTATTTTATCCTGCAAAGTTTTCACTTCCCCTTTCAATTGCTTAATATGATCCTGCTGAACTATTAAAAACTCATCAATGTCCTCTAAAGTATAGCGTGGTGTGATATGCTGTGGACAATTCCAGTCATAAGCTTCTATATCAAACACCATCATCCTTTCAGCCTTGAATTTATATTCATCCAGGTCAAGTAATTTGTATAATTCGCGATCATCTTTTAGTTCAATAATATTTGCTTTAGCATAAATTTTTAGTCTTGCCCTTGCAGGATAATCTACCATTATAAGTGATACGTTATTATTGGAAGCAATATTACCAACAGAAACAAATTGCATGTTACCCAGGAAATCTATAAACCCAATCCTCTTTGAATCCAGCACTTTTAAAAACCCTTTAGGGCCACCTCTGTGTTGAATATATGGATAATCATTTGAACCAATGGTTGCCATGTAAAAGCTGTCCCGTTCCCCAATAAAATTTATTTCATTTTTCGTTAACCCATCTACATAGGTATCTCTTTCCATCCTTGCATAATTCTTTCTGCTACCCAGTCTTTCCTGCAACGCTTTAACTGATGCTGTGAATGCTATTTCGCCATAGTTTTTCGCCATAGTAAAAAATATTTTAATTAAATATTGTTTAATGAGATAGCTTATTTGCTTTGCAAAATCCGAGGTTCAAATTTCGTTTATTACTTAGCATTTGTCTGATTCAAGTCCTTAAATGGTTGATCATTTTGCTTGCTAACTTTTGACGGCAAATTATTTTCATCCTGTTTAAGAATATCATCCCATAAAGTATCTCCACATTCATCGGCAATAACAATCTTTTGAGAAGATGTTTCAGCAAAAATATTTTCCACCTCACTTGCTAAATTTGCAGATTTCTTTGGATGTGTCTTTTTCATATTCACTGATTATAGTTTTCTATCTGATTCTTTGATTGCTAAATCATTGATGCTTGCAAAACGCCTTTGCATCAAACCATTTTCATCATATTCCCAATTTTCATTGCCGTAGGCCCTGAACCATTCGCCTTCAGCATTGTGATATTCGTACTCAAAACGTACAGCAATCCTGTTATCAGTATGAGCCCAATATTCTTTAACAAGTTTATAGTCCAATTCCTTTTTCCACTTTTCGGTAAGAAAGGCTACAATCGCTTCCCTGCCATTTAAAAACATGTTCCGGTTTCGCCACTCGCTGTTAACAGTATAACCCTGGGAAACCCTTACCGGGTCTCTGCTATTCCAGGCATCTTCTGCTATTTGAATTTTTTGCTTTGCCGATTCTAATGTAAATGGTGGCAATGGATGTTTTTGTTCCATAATTGAAAGTTTAAATATAATTTAAGTATTTACACGATCAAAAAACTTTGGGCTGAAAGGGTTTACCTGTTTTTTTCCAGCCTTGTTGGTTTCCCTGCTTCCAATATTTTTAACCGCTGATCAATTCCTAAAACCTTGTAAGACTTTTTAATATCTTTTTCATCCTGGGTGTAATGCTTCCAACCTTCATCATGCAAGGGGATGATGGTTGCATCGGGAAAAGCCATTTTATCCCTGCAGGGCCATGCCTCGCTGGTGTAGCTGTAATGATTATTTCTGTACCATCGGGTATTACAACTGTGTCGCTTTGCCAGGGGGCAAGACCAACGCTTCCACCTTTTAATCTTTCAGCACCGCTTAGTGTGGTATACGTTTTAGCTACTTTTTTTACCAGCAGCCGACCAGCATTGTCAAAATTATCATAATGCTGGTCATGACTCAATAGAACTATGTCTATTTTGCCAATATCTACTCTGGCAGGGTCTAATGTTTTCTCCACCGTAAGATTTGGTATATGATAAATACTGCCGGCGGGATCCAGTGTTGGATCTGTCATAATACGAAATCAACCGATTTCAAATATTGCTGTAGGCCCCCCAATATAAATTACACTAAAGAAATTGTTGTTCATTTTGTTTATTTCAGATTCCTATGAATATTAAAAAGCTCCTTGATACAGTACTAAGTTGTGGAATCAAATTGGGGCTTTTGACCATTCCACCTCAACTTTGCATTCACTTAAGCCTTCGCAGTTGCTGCCGCCATTTTTTTATATGCGCCAACCTTTCTATCTAAAAAATCTTTGATTGTTGTTCCAATTTCATCACCAAAACTTTCCAGTGCAAAGTGACCTGTTGGATACAAATGAAACTCCAGGTTCTTTACATCCTTTTTAAAAGCTTCTGCTCCAACACCAGGAAAAATATAATCGTCTTTGCCATAAACGATCAGCATTTCAGGATTATTTGTACGAAGGTACTGTTGCCATTTTGGATATTGCTTTACGTTATTTTGGTAATCGTAAAATAATCCAATTTGTATATCATCATTTTCCGGACGTAACAAATGGCGCAGGTCAATTTCCCAGTTATCAGGGCTCACTACACTCTCGTCAGGGACACTGTGGGTATATTGCCATTTCAACCCTTCGGGGCTGTGAAATGTACGGCATTTTGCAACCGCCTCCTGGTCGTTCCTGTCTTTCCAAAGCGCTTTAATGGGATCCCAGAACGCTTCAAGGCCCTCTTCATAGCAGCAACCATTCTGAACAATAATTGTTTCAATCCGGTCTGGATATTTGGATGCAATGGTCCAACCTACTGGTGCACCATAATCCATTAGGTAAATGCTGAATTTATTAATCTGCAAATGATCCAGCAACCCTTCAACAATAGCTGCGAAATTTTCAAAAGTGTAAGCAAAGTCGTTCATTGGAGGTTGTTCACTTCTGCCATAGCCAGGATAGTCAGGAGCAATTAAATGATACTTATCCAACAGGTCATCAATCAAATTTCGGTACATGTGGGATGACGTAGGATAACCATGAAGCAGCAGTAATACCGGTGCGTCCGCAGGGCCTGCTTCCCTGTAGAAAATTTCCACTCCATTAATTTTTGCAAATTTGTGATGAGTCTTGTGCTTCATTTTAGTTTGTTTTTTATGAATTAATATGTTTTTCAAAAATTTATTTAGAGATAATTTTCAATATCTGCTTTTAATAAGTCCTATTACTTGCTCTCTAACCATAATCTCATCATGTAATTCATCGTTTTTTATTTGGTTTCACTTTTTCCCAAAAATTCCGATTGAACTTAATGCTGTTGTGGTGGGAGATTATTTTCTCGTGTATGCTAAATACGTATCCTGGATGTTTGTTCTGCAATCAACCATGAAACCATTCAATTTTTAAATACCAATTGAAGTAAAAAATGGATCTATCAATCTAACATCACTAGCTTATACTTTTTCGAATGCAAGCGTTCTATTTGTTTCATTTGTTTCGTTCCGGATGGGAAGATGTTCTTATACAATTTTATCCGCATTAACCGGTTCATTTAATCTTTCGTTGCCAATTATGGTATTGGTTTGAAATATATTTATTTTATTTCCATCAATGTCCTGTATCATGGTACAAAACATTGACTGGTTAACCAGGTATTGCTCACGCCAAACAAAAGTCACTCCTTTTTTCTCCAGTTCCTTTGTTGCCAAAATCACATCATTAACCTGGAAAACAATAAATTTATTTCCTATCGGAATAAGGTGCTTTGGTACTTCAGCAAACATATCTTCAATACGCTTGCCCCCGGGAACATGCACCAATTCAAGATGAAGCCCTGCACGCTCAAGGATTGCAGCCTCAGCATTTCCGGCCGGAACGCTAAAAATTGACCGGCTAACTAATTTAAATCCAAAAACATCTTGGTACCACTTTATCGATTTATCAAGATCCGCCACTGTAAAAGCAATGTTATAAAGGGATAAAGATTGAAGGCCATTTTCCTGTGCATTTTGTAAATCTCCTGTATCCGTCAATTGACCTTTGGTAGTACTTTGCATAAAACAAAAAATTATTAAAGTGAGTAAATAAGTTTTTATGTTATTTTGAATGGCCTTTACATCCATTAATGGTTAGTGCAATTTTCTTAAAATTTTAATTGTAACCGGTTACCTATTCAGGGATATGTTTGCCAGTTGATTTTAAATCAGGAATAATAAAGCTTACTTCTTTCCTATCTATTATTTTGTGTGTTGGGTCAGCTAACTCAATCAATACGGTATGCTTGCCCGGTAAAAAGCCATTAAGAATAAGCGGTTCGCCGCTGGCATCGGCCCAATGCCATGGTGCGTTATCAACCGTTACGTGAATATGTCCAATACGAGGCGATACATCCAACGCACCCGGACCATATACTGGCACAAAATGAACATTGTCTGCCCGGTACTGAATCACCACCCGCCCAAGTAACAGTGGACCTGCCAAGGGTGGGTCAACAAACAGTTTTGGAGGAAGCTCATTTTTAAGTGGCACCACTGGCGCAGCGCCCCGAACGTCCTTTGTTGAAGGTTGGGCCATTATGTTCGACTTCGGGTTCATAAGTAGAAGAGTTAGAATAAATAATTGCTTTAGTATGCGTTGATAATCCTTTTTCATATAGGGGTTGTTTGATGACGTTGCATTTGCGTTGGTAGAGTTAGCAAACGATCCGATCGTGAAAGAACCTATTAATATTTGATGAATGTCCATACTTTCAAATGTTTAAGTGAAATAACTTGCTCCCTTTAAATAATGGAAACAAATCAATCAAAATGAAAGAACGATTTTAAGCGATTCGTTCTGTTGATACAAAGGTCAAAATCTAAATACTTATAAGATTGCTTTTTAAATTCATATACTTTGATTGTTTAGTTCACTTTTAAGTACTAATAAATGCCGGAATTAGTATTTCTAAAATATTGTACCTGTATTTATAATAGGAGTATTAGAGTCACGCCCAAAATGCAATAAAGAAGCTGTTAACCTGGAAATCCTAAACTTAAAAATGTATTGACCAATTGAATAATTCAAATAAATAGGAGAGAAAAATAAGATTGAAGAAACATCAGATTTAAATGCTCCAGTTGAGTAAAATAATATGTGAAAACAGTGTTGTCTATCGATTGCTGAGAATATGCAGAAGAGATGCGAACTGGTATTACGGTTGTTGTAGCCGCCAACTGAACATAGAGTATCATCAAGGTTATTACAACAGCACCAGTGTAAATAATGCGGTAATAATTTCCCACTGACTCATGTTTAATTTTTTAAAGGTTAAAGAAATTGTTTCTTAAGCTACAGCCCCATAATGAATTTAACTCTGCCTAATGCTTTTAAAAAAGGAAGTAGGGAGCATTTGAAACACCATTCACTTTAACTAAGGACAGGGCGTTATACGATCCGTTTTTCAAAGGATATTACCTGGTGATCTTCCTGCCATTGAAACCTGTTAATGGCCAAACATTTTGGCTCCTGGTTGGAGACACAACAGTGGCTCGCCGGGATAAGCAGGCACTTTTAAAAAGCAAATTGGGTGAAACACGAACGCATGTAAAATTCATCAACGTACACTCACCCGAACAACTATTTCTTGTATTTTATTCAAAGCCATTTTTTACCAGTATGCTTTCCCCTTTCGCCATTTCTACCTCCAATATATTTTCGTTGACCTTGTATTTCTTTTTGCCACCATCAATATAAAATGTTTTGAAAGGAAGTTTTAAATACATTCTTCCACCTGCCTCAGCTGTTATTTTTACCTCGCTTACATTCCCAGCTTCCTTTACAGCAGATATTAAGAAGGCTCCTTCGGTCCTTAATGTTTTGAAAGAAACATCTTTCCAACTTGCAGGAATGGCCGGAAAAAGTTCGATATAGCCTTTATCGCTTTGTATGAGCATTTCATGAATACCCTGCGCAAAAGCAAAATTTCCTTCCAGGGTAAAGGGCCGGTAAGTGTAGTTGGAATATTGTCCGCCACGCTGGTCTCCATTTAAATGGAAGCTATTGGTAGAAACAAAATTACTGGCAAATATTTTCAGCATGTTGGCAGCTTTATCCCCATCCTTTGCTTTAGCATACAGGCTGGCCGCCCAGCTAAACGAATAGCCACACCAGGCACGGGTGCCCTGCTGCTCCAGCCAACGCAAACTTTTATCCATGATGGCTTTGTCTGTTACATTTGATGCATCCAATTGCGTAACCGGGTAGATGGCCATCAGGTGTGCATGGTGACGATGGCTTTCATCAAGGTTTTGGTTGGGCGCTATCGAGAGACCGGTTTTGTTGGTATCCAAATCGGGGTATAGATGGCTGTCTAAAAATATATCCCTTGGATTTCGATGCGTTGCTTTCTCTAATACTTCCACATATTCGGTGTAAAGGTTTTTTACCAGCGCTAAATCATAGTTGGTAAAATTTGGAAACCATGCTTTGATGCTATTGTCATTGTACTCCGGCGATGAACTCAATGGCAACCGATACCGCTTACTAACGGGATCTGTGAGCCGAACTTTAAATAAATAATTTTCTACCGCATCAAAATAGGGACGACATCGTTCCAATAGAAATTTTTGATCCATGCTGTATTTCCATTGCCAGTAAAAATGCTGGGCCAGCCAGGCACTGGTTGTTGGGCTCATCGAGTACTGTATCCAGCCGCCCATGGGTTTACCACTGATGGTGGTTACACCGGGCACATTTAAGCCATCTATTCCAAAATATTGTTTGGTCCATCTTTCATTTTCTGGCTTTACTTTCCACAACCAATTGGTGAAGGAGGCAGTTAAATCGAGGTGGTTACCGGTATAGCCTGGCCAGTAACTGAGTTCTGTATTCAGGTCGTGATGGAAATCGCCTTTCCAGGGAGGCAGGTTACCATTGTCTGCCGTCCAGATGGCTTGTAAAGAAATGGGCGGCGTATTGCTTCTTGCCACGCAACCAAATTTATACATCTCCAGATAATATTGTTTTGCCAAAACGCTATCCGGAATGTTTACTGCGGAACGGCTCCAGTAATTTGTCCACCAGGCAATATGCGTATCCCAGCCTGTTGGTTCCTGTAGCTTGAAATTGATAGGGGGCAACGTTGCCTTTTTGTTTTGGGTTATGGTCCACTGACCGATGATTTTATTTTCCACTTTTGTCCATTGCACCAGTACTTCATAATAATTTCCTTGCCAGGTTGGCTGGTGATAGCGGATGAAATTTTTTCCTTTCTCAATGCTGCCTTTTGCATAACCGAGTCTTTCCAATCCCTGTCCTTCCACGCTGTTGCTGACTTTGCCTTTTTGTAGTGTATTGTAAGGCGGTATTATGATGGAAGGATTTATATCGCCCACATTTACAAAAGCAAAATATCCAACCTGCCTGCTGGCATGAATGTAGTTTCTTACTATTGCGCCGCTTTCAAATTCAATGGTGCTCAGGGCTGCTTTAATATCCAGTTCATTTTTGATGACTTTGCCAAATTTGCTTAGATCAAATTCCAGGGCGGCACCGGGTATTTTTGTTGGCGCCGGATTGGCTTCATAAGGCTCATCGCCAATTTTTTGTACGGTATCGTATTGCCCTTTTCTTACCTGCTCCGTTACCCATTTAAAACTGAGTTTATCAATTTCGGACATCGGACGGTCATCCCATAAATCCACCCGGTCCAATGACAATCTTAGCTTAGCTGCTTTTTGCCAGATCAATACACCCAGCCAGCCATTGCCCAATGGAATGGCTTCGTCCCAGCGGTTGGCGAGGGAGTCAAATACCAGG
This sequence comes from Ferruginibacter sp., assembly GCA_031424955.1. Taxonomy (GTDB): domain Bacteria; phylum Bacteroidota; class Bacteroidia; order Chitinophagales; family Chitinophagaceae; genus Ferruginibacter. The sequence continues at coordinate 8,776 of JANPIJ010000112.1, forward strand.
TTGTATTGGGGGGCAGGCTGGCCAATTGCCGGCATACTAAAAAAAATAAAAACGATGGGGTAAAAAAAACGTTTCATTGATCCATTTTTTGAGTGCAACAGAAAATTATACCGAATAAAGATATGCTATAGGTCAACCCGGATATAGTGAGGATGTAGCATTTCCGCATCGTTTAATTTACCTATATAAATTATATTCGGGCTTTGCGATTGTAAAATAACAATATTGCTCCAGACTATTTTATAATAACCCTGGGTATTCATTCAGCCAAAATAGATAATAAAAAACAGTAGAGCACTACCATTACTACTAATAACAACAGTGATAATACTTTATAGTTTCCAATCCCCTTCTATCCTTTTCCTGTTATATTTTCCCAATTCTTTTGTAAGAAGGAATTATCAGGCGACATTTTATGCTCACGAAGAATTCTTAAAATTGTACCTGCCTGGCCATCAATGGCAGCCGTTTTTACAACCTCTCCTCTATACCAGATCATTCCATCCGGCATTAAAGACAACCCTAAATCAATCCGTTCACGGGTATCTCTTTCAATTGCCGGAAAAATACGACCCATTGCCTGCGCATATTGCCATACATGCATACAGGTGCCGGCACAACAACCAACCCCTTCCCATGCATAAAATCTACCGGATTCAAATCTGTGTGCAGTAGTAGTAGCTAGCGTAGAAATGTTTAAAAAGGTTCTCTCCAAAAACCACCAGGGGAGTGTTGAAACATACCAGACCTCTTTCCACAAAGAAGTTTGTGTGGTTAGATCTTTAAAATGGGTATGGACATGGGTAAGAACCTCCGTAGCGCTTTTAAATTGACGATTATAGAAACGGCCGGTATCTTTTATTACAGGATTTAAATGAAGGTTACTAAAATGCCATGCTATCGCAAAGGCTGCTTTCCTTTTTTGTCCTCCTTTAATGATCAACGTTGAGCAAACGGCATTCAGTAAAGGACCTTCAGAGACCAACCTTTCTGTGCTTTTTTCATTACGAATATTAAATGATGCTGCTGTAATGGGTAAAATAAATGAAGTATTGCCCCAGTTTTGATCATTCATCGTACCAATGGCCAAAGTGCCATAATCTGGCTGTTTGGATTGATCGATAATTTCATTATCCTTAATAGCACTGCTTACAATAGTTGCTCCTTTGTATTGCTGAAAATGATTAACCCTGATATCAGATGGTTTTGCCGTCTTAAGTGACACTTTATTTTCCAGCCAGCCTACTATTGAAATAGTGATATCATTTTTATGATTATTCTTAATAGTAAATGAATAGATCGTACAGGGAAGACCGGAATTGTTTTCATCTAAAGGGATAAAAGGAGAAAATACATCAGCCGAGATATCAATTCCCAAATGATGATCTATATAATGTATCTTAGCCATCGGGTAGGTTGCTTCAAATACAATCTCATCCCAATCCCCGGCCTCCATTTTTTTGATAATCGCTTTTCCTTCTGTTTCAATTTTAAAAGCAAATCCCTGTTCCAGGGGTCTTATGTTTTTTGCCGGTTGAACATATGCCGATCCATCCTGCGACCTTACTTTTCTGCCTGAATGTACTTCATACTCCCAATCTATTGTTTTAGGATCTATTCCATTTTGATTCTCATTAAAAATATCCCAAAGCCAAAGTCTGCCATCGCCACCTAAATAAACGGTACCTGTAAAAATGCCTCCTACCGGCATCCCGATATATTGCAATTCGTTTTTTGACTTTTTGTAAGAAGTTACAAAACCCCGATGATACAGGGATTTTACCCAATGTGGGTCCAGCTTTTTATCCACCGGAATGTTATGCAATATAGGTGAGGGCACAAATGGGCCGGCAACGGCTCTAACAGGATTATAATAAATTCCCGCAGCTAACAACCCTGCGCTTTGTAAAAATTTACTTCTTTTCATGATCTGATTTATTTAGGCTCCGCGATGCACTGAAATAATGAAAGGAAAATCTTCTTTATGTTTCAGTAGTAAAATAGTATCTATTTTTTATTCATACTATCCCGCATTTGTTTTTCTTTTTCTGCATTCCAATAAGCACAATCCAGTTGCAGGAAAACGGATGTATAAGGAATGGTTTCATTTGTTTTCAATACCAACACTTTAAAAAACTTAGAAGCCGCATCCAGTTTAGTAAATACCGAATCGTGTAAAATAGTTTGAACAGGCTGTACACCAAATAGTTTCTGAGTTGCATCGGAAAACTCTTTTACTCCTTTGGCTTGATCGTTTGTTATAAAAGCGAGTTCTTTATCTCGATAAATAATAGGTCTTACATGCACGGAAGCATTTACCTGTTCCATTACATATTTCAGCACAGGTAATAATTTTTCATTGGTATTGATATATTCAATACCCACTGCATTTTGTTGTGGCAGGGCCTTGTCGGCAATAACAATCCAGTTGCGATGGCCAAGCAGTGGAAGGGTTTGATCAAATTGCCTTCTCCAATCATTCCCGGCAACATCTGTTTGCTTTTTGCTGTTAACTGTTGGCTGATGGCATGACAAGACTGGCAAAATAATAATTAACAAAAATAAATTTTTATTGAGTCGCATATTCTATTGAATTGTGATGATCAATGTTGATTGTTTGCAATAGTTATGCATAATTTTTCACCATTCATACATCCATGTATAAGTAGTGTATTTACTATTCGGTGCATCATGTAATTTTATATTATTTTTTTCAGGCCAGGTTTCACCTGCTCTACAAGTTAATCTTAATCCTTTTTTAAAATAAAAGGGATCTCTTTCGTGAATTCTATAGCCAGCAAACTTTGCGTTCTCTTTATCAAAATAAGTTAAACCAGCCAGATCATTAGCAAAACGACCAGACTCAAAATAATACGTTCCTAAAAAATAATCTTCTAACCCTGATGATAAAAAAATGGGGGCTTTAGCCTCGCCTACATAGGCTCGCATGCAAGCCTCTAAAAAACTTAATTTATACCAATCTTGCTTATAAATCTTATTTGGTTCAGCCGCTTCCCCCTGCATAAATACCATATATAATAATCCATCCTTTTTTGTATTACATAAATTAAATTCTTCATAGGCGTTAACTAATTTATCTTCAACTTTGTATAATTTCATTCTAGCTTTTTCGGGTAAAATAACTCCATTGATAGTTAGTGGCAGATTAGTTGTTCCTCTAAAAATCCACCAAAAATAATTTTCTTTTTTTCCATTGATTTCTTTATTCTGAGCCGTAATTTTTATCTCTTTGCCAAAAGGAATTTTAAAAGTATTATACAAACCGCCCTTATTTCCTGTTTTACCTATTATGGAAGAGGATTGAAAATTATTGGTAGAATGGTAAGCATTCGCAAACCCTTCCGATATTTTCATTTCAATAGAGGGTTCTGTCTCACCATCGATATAGATTCGTAATACAGTATTTTCTATCCCATTAAACCCACCTCCCAGCCACATATGGTGCAACAGCCCTTTCCCTTTTTTTACATAAAGTACTTCCTCATTACCTGACTGAAGTATTTCACTCTGTTTCCCCATTGTGCTAAATGTTTCCAGATTTGCAAACTTGGTTTGAGAAAAACAATCAGTGATTTGTGATATAGTTATCGTTAACAATATTAAAATTCTGTACATTAAAAGTCGCATTTTAGTAGTAGTTAGTTAATGCTTAATGGATAGGCAATTACTAAAATATCTATTAGTGTTATATTTTAAGTTTAATTGAACCGATAAAAAATGTTTTGCCTATTTAATTACAATGTCGTTTACTTAAGAGTGGTTGGTGAGACACCAACCACGGCCCCGAGCCGTGGCGGGTGTCCTCAGCCGCCACTAAAGCTACTTAAGTAAATGACGTTGTATTTAATTAAAGAATTTTAAACGTACACTTATCTATCAGATCCCAATCCAGTTCAATGCCCAATCCAGGTTTTTGAGGAAGGTGGGCATGGCCATTTTCTATTCGTATGGGTTCTGCAAGACCAAAATCAAAATATTCTATTGGGTCAAGAACCTCGAAAAATTCGCAATTTTTTATGGCCGCTGCACAATGCAGGTTTACCAACTCCAGCGGCATATAGATTGCCGTATGGATTTCACACTGCATGCCGAATGATTCCGCAAGGTGTGCAGTCTTCATCACAGGAGTAATCCCTCCTTTCCAGGAAACATCCGTTCGTACAATATCGACTACCCTCGATGAGATACATTCCGCAGTGCTATAATGACTTCCGGCAAGAACTTCGGTCCCGCAAATAGGTATGTCTAACTTATCGGTCAACATACGCAAACCATGGTAGTCATTATCATACAAAGGTTCTTCCAGCCAGTAGTAGTCTAGTTTTTCAAGGACCCTGCCAATTTTTAAAGCCTCCTGATGGTTGTAACAGGCAACAGGATCGGCCATTAATTTAAAATCTTTACCAACTGCTTCCCTACACAGCGTATAAGCTTCAATATCAAATGCGACATCTCCGGGTGGGTGTAGTTTGTAGGCAGCCCATCCACGGTCTTTAATTTTCAGCGCTTGCCTTGCATAGTCTTCAGGCGTCTTATTGACCAATGAACTTGCATATATGGGTACTTTGTCGCGATATGCTCCAAGAAATTTGTATAGCGGAAGTCCGGCCGCTTTGGCTGAAAGAATCCAACAGGCGATATCAAACGGACCGTATGAGTAAATGGGGAGATGATTCCACCAACGATCAACCATACGGAAGTCATGCCAATGTTTTTCACGATAATCAGGGTCTTTGCCTAAAAAGAAGGGTTTTAATACATCTGCAGCAATTTGACCTGCGATTTTTGCGCCTCTGCCAGCAAAACCAAATGTATCCGCCTGAATACCTGCATCTGTTTTCATGGAAATAACAAGAAACTCAAGATCAGATCGTATACCATCCCTCATCTCGCTATCTTTCATTGCAGCAGTAGCGTGCTTGCAAAGCCGTATTTCTATATCAGTTATTTTCATTTTACAGCATTTTTATTTTCAATTGTAGCATTGCTACATCCACTTTGATTGGTACTAATTTGCTTACCTACAATCTGTAGAATCGTTTTGCATTGTCGTGGTAAAAATTAATTTTTTCTTGTTCGCTCCAGTCACTGGTCCATTCACTTACAAAGGTGAACCAGTCATGGTAGCTTCCCGCCAGCGTACAAACTGGCCAATCACCGCCATATACAATGCGATTATTCCCAAAGCATTCAAGTACATGGTCTGTGCAAGGAAATATATCTTCGCTTTTCCAGTTCTTTAAATCTGCTTCGGTTAAGAGTCCGGAGACCTTACAATAAACATGCTCATACCGGGATAGCTGCCTCATATTCGTTTTCCAATTGTCAATTTCTCCATCCCTGATACCTGGCTTTCCACAATGATTCAATATCAAAGGTCTTTCCGGTAAAGCACTGACAAGTTCAATACACTCGACCAACTGATCATGTGTGATGCATAATTCAAAATGCATGTCTAAATCTATTACCTTCTTCACACCTTCAATAAATGTTGGCTGTATAGCAAATCCTGGTTCATTAAACTGTATGTTATGCCGGATACCTTTCACCATTTTATAGGCTGCAAGTTTATTAAGTTTAAGATCTAGATTATTTACCTCAGTAAGGTCAGCATAAGCCACAATAGCTTCAATGCGTTCATCAGTTTTGGCCAATTCCTGCACCCATTTTACTTCTTCCTCATTCAAAGCGGGCTGGCAGTTACATTCAACAAAAATCATTTTATCAACTTCGATTCCCTCAGTAGCTTTTTGATAATCTGTTAAAAGAAAAGGTTGATTTAGTGCACCAGCCGATTCGAGCCAATCATATTTTAATTTAGTCGGATCCCAAAAATGTACATGGGTATCAATAATTGAAATGGATTTCATTGCTTTATCTTTTAATGATTATTCAGAATTTCCCATACTTCAAATATGCTTCTTGTGGATCTACTCCCTCCAATATGGCCTTTCGTACTAAGCTCTCAGTTTGTAGCACGGCTTCCGTTTTCTTTACCACTTCCTCGGCAATTGCTTTTGGAATAATTACAATCCCATCTCTATCGGCCATTACATAGTCACCTGTCGCGATATTTACTTTACCGATTTTTATGGGTTCGGCGAATTTATCAGCCACCCATCTCCCTACTACATCTACTGGTGTGAAGTATTTACAGAATACTTTGAATCCAATTCTACTGATAAATTCTGAATCCCTGGAACCTCCGTCGACGATATATCCACGAATACCACGTAACTGAAAAGTCTCCGAGGACAATTCCCCCATATGAGCTAGTGTATCATCATTCGGCTGGCAGATCACAACAGTTCCTTTTGGTGCTTTTGACAACAAACCTGTCCATTGCAGAAGCGTTTCATGAGGATCCATTGTCTCATCATAGCGTCCACTTACCGTATATATAGAACCGGCTAGTTTGGTGTGAATGTCTATTGGACGAATGGTATTGGGTAATGCCTGGTTGGGATATCCCATCGCACGTAGTGCGTCATACACTGCCCCGGAGTAACATTTTTCCAATCTATCGCTTATAGATGTTTGAGTATTCATATGCAAGCTATTTTTCGCATGACTGTTAAATAAAGCTATTCAAAATATTTTCATACATTCAAATTTTTGTGAGTTTAAGAATAGGACAAATTTTTATTGCCGGTCTAATATGTATGAAAGACTTCATCCATGGCCGACCATGTTTGTCCTTTAGCTGCAGCATCCGGTAAGGGTTGCTGGCATGGGGCCGTTTCCTCCCACCATTTTTGAGTTGTGCTGTCTGCCGCCATTTTTTTCATGTCTGCATCAAAGTCTTTTCCGGTATATTCAAAATAACTAAACAGGTATTGCCTGCCTTCAATCTCCTTTAAATAGATAGAATAGTTTTGAATATTACACTCTTTTATTTTTTTTAAAACTGCCGGCCACGCTGCTGCATGGAGTTGTTTATAGTAGTCTATTTTCTCTGGCTTTAAACCGGTCACCGTTCCAAAGCGCTTCATTTGTTTGGAACTGTCCTTAGAATCAGTTGTTGATTTTGTTATATTATCCTCTCCATGATTACATGCTCCGAAAAGCAAGGTGATGCAAAGAAAATATTGAAGTATTTTATTATTGACCATACAATTTTTTTTAAGATTAGGTATTTAATTCGTCTGCTTTTTTTGAATTTGGTAGTTCTTTTAAATTCAAACTTTTCGCCTCCGCAGCCGGCGTGGCTGTGTAACTGGAACGCCACTGCCTTTGCTTTTTTCATCCGGATCAAAATCGGGAGAATTCCGACTTCGTCGGTACCTAACCAAAAGATGTGGCTTATCCAGTTACTGGTAAAATTTGAAGAAAACCCGTAAATCATACTGTTCTGGCTGGCCTGTTAAAATTGAAAACTAAATACATTAACCTGATTATTTAATGAAAAAGGCAATAGAGTACTACCATCACAGTTAATAACAATAGTGACAAAACTTTATAGTTTCCGATTCCCTTCCACCCTTTGTCCTTTAAAGGTTCCATTGGTGATTTCCAATACAATACATTGCTTTCTGCAGTATGCTGTACCGGAAAATAATAAGACAATAACACTTGCAATACCACACAGGCGATAAACAAATAAAAAGCCATCATCATAAATGGCACATGACCAAAAGCCGAATCGGGTAATAATTTATTCAGAACAAATACGCCTGCACCCAGTATGGAACCAATCCACAAAGTATATTGCGCTGATTTGGCGGAGGCTTTTTTCCAAAAAACACCCAATAAAAAAACAGTGGTAATGGGCGGAGCGATGTGTGCAATTACATCGGTGATACCATTGAACAAATTTTCATACTGATTGATTAATGGTAATAATGAAAGAGATACTATCAATGCAATTACTGCCGAAATACGTCCCACTTTTACCAATAGCGAATCGCCTGTTTCGGGCTTGTACCTTTTATATAAGTCATAACTTACCAATGTTGCGATTGAATTGAGTGCACCGGAAATCTGGCTCATTAAACCAGAAAGCAATGCTGCAACCAGGATGCCTACCAAACCAGTTGGCACCAGTTGCGTTATCATTAAGGTATAAATTCCTTTGGTTTCGGTAACTACTTTTCCTGTTGCATCCAAATACTGCACTGCAGTGATATCGAACAAGCCTTTTTTCGCCAGCACATAAGCCATTAAACCAGGCAATACGAAAATGAACACCGGTAGAATTTTTATGAATCCGCAAAACAAGGCTCCACCTCTTGCATGATCAACATCTTTTGCACCCAACACCCTTTGCACAATTGTTTGATCGGCACACCAATACCAGATACCCAAAACCGGATATCCTAAAAACACGGCATACCATGGCATACCATCTGCATCACCAGATGGTCTCAGCATAGAAATTTTATTCATGCTGTCATTTTCCTGCAGCACATTGGTGATACCCGCCCAGCCTCCAACTTTATCATAACAAATAACCGTAATGATGATTGCACCGGTTAATAATACAATGGTTTGAATCGACTCTGTAATTACTACTGCCCTTAATCCTCCGATTACAGTGTAGATTCCTGTAAGTGTAGCTATCACTATAATACTTACGTAAATATTTACCCCAAATAGCGTTTTTAAAACAATACCCCCTGCTAAAAATGAAAAGGCGATATGGATCACTATTGCGGAAAGTATAGAAATAATTGCCAGCCAGTCGCGACATGCCCGGTTATAGCGTTTCTCCAAAAAATCTGGCAGGGTGGCTACTTTTGACTTCATGTAAAAAGGAACAAAAAACAATGCGAGCAATATCAACGTAAAGGAAGCCATCCACTCGAAATTGCCATTCAGCAATCCGGTATCAAAGCCAGACTGTGCAAGACTTACTAAATGAATACAGGAAATATTGGTAGCGAATAATGCCAGCCCGATCATTGGCCAACGGAGCGATTTTCCCGCAAGAAAATAATCACTGGACGCATCACCCTTTGCAACCGTTTTCTTCTTCAACCCGGCCCATAGCCCAATGGTAACAATGCCCAAAATGTATAAAACACTTATTGAGATATCCAATCCTTTTATCATCCGTTTGGGTTTTTAATTTTTTAAATCACAACTACTGCCAATTTCCATGGGGGTTTTGTACACACCGTTTTCAATGGTTGCAGGATTCACAAAATACTGTTGTAAATGTGGAATATGTTCCAGAAACAAGGCTTCATGACCGAGAGAAATATGATTGAATAACACCAGGTGCTGGTGCAACTGCCCCATATCGCCGACATGGGGTACAACCGGAATTCCAAATTTTTTACAAAGAAGACTTACTGTTATAAATTCACTAATGCCACCCACTCTTACGGCGTCTACCTGAATGAATCCGGCACAATTGGTTTGCAGGTAGTTTTTAAAAATGATTCTGTTTGGAACATGTTCCCCCAACGCCAATTTTATTGGAGCGATTTCTTCTGCTAAGGTTTTGTGGGCTAGTATATCATCCGGATGTGTTGGCTCTTCTATCCAATATGGATTCATCGATTGTAATTCTTTACAAATACTGAGTGCCTGTGGTAATGTCCACTGTTGATTGGCATCTAACATTACTTTTATATCTGCACCTGCTTCTTCCCTAACAATATTTGCCCGCCGGATATCACGTAACGGATCTGCGGAACCTACTTTCAATTTCATGGCCTTAAAGCCTTCTGCAAGGGCTTTGCGACAGTTTTCTCTTACCTTTTCATCGGGGTAATTAAACCATCCAACAGAAGTATCATAACCCGGATAGCCAGTTTGCAGTATGCCCATACGCTCCTGCTTTGTTTGGGATTGAGATTGGAATAAATGCAGTGCGCCTTCTCTGGTTAATTCATCCTCCAGGTAGGACAAATCGAGTGTATTAACGATTTGTTCCGGTGAAAGATCGATTAGCAATTTCCACAGCGGCACACCCCTTTTTTTAGCCCATAAATCGTAACAGGCATTGGTAACTGATGCCAACCCTAAATGTACGACTCCTTTATGCGGCCCCAGCCAACGGAATTGTTGTTCATTGGATAACTGATTGAACAAGCTGCCAAACGTGTACATAACCTCTTCAATATCTTTTCCAACTAAACTCCTGGCATAAAATTCTGCTGCTTTACAAACCAGATCATTGCCTTCACCTAAAGTAAAAGCAAAGCCAGTTGCGGTAATACCACTGTCATCTATCAGGTTGGTAACAGCGTAGGAATAAACAGGATCCTGGTGTATTGCATCGCTACCAGCACCTTTTTCTAATGTAAAACGGACATCCCGAACAGTGATATTCTTAATCATAATGCAAGCTTAATCGATCAAATAGTAAACTTAACTTCCTGCTCCTTTTTGGTTTGGTTTCCTGCCCCAATCGGGCAGGTCAATATTGAGGTCATCATATGCTTTATCCATTTCTTGTTTCAATAAATTACGCAAAGCAGCCATTTTAGCAATAAAGGTTTTATCTCCGGACAGATCGTGCATTTCCCACGGATCTTTCTTTAGGTTGAACAATTGTGTAGTTAATTTACCTTTCACATTGTATGCAATCATTTTAAACCCATCTGCTGTTTTTATACTTCTGCTCCAGTGTCCATAAACGTTATAAATAGCCTTGCGTACAGATTTCGATGGGTCATGTAATATGGGTAATAAACTTTTGGCTTCTACGGTAGAAGGCGGTGTAATATTCAGGTAATCGTATAAAGTAGGAGAAATATCACTGAGATATACAAATGCATCCGACCTTACATTCTTTTGTAAACCCGGTCCTGATATAATCAACGGTACCCGAATACTATGTTCATACAAACTTTGTTTTCCCATCAATCCATGTTGGCCAAGCGCTAATCCATTATCACCTGCAAAAACAATAATGGTATTTTCCCTCAATCCTGCTTTATCCAGTGCTTCCAGAATACGTCCAACCTGGGCGTCCATTTCGCTGATCATACCATAGTATAATGCGATCTCACGTTTGACATCTGACGCTATACGTGGGTGAGGGAGGAGGTTTTCGTCCCGAACATTCAAGTCGCCGTTATCAAAAGGATGTAGTGGTAAGAAATTGGGAGGTAAACTGATTTTATCAGGATGATACATGTCAGCAAACTTTTTGGGAGGAGTTCTGGGATCATGAGGCGATGTAAAAGCTACATAACAATAAAAAGGAGCTTCTTTTGCTTTCGAACCAGTTAAGAACCTGATGGCTGCATCTGCATATAATTCTGTGCTAAAAGTATCACTATGCCAGTTATTTTCCCTTGGATATATGCCACTGTTATCATAATGATAAACAGAAGGATGTTCCTGCCCACCATCCTCCTTAAAATGCATGCCGCCAAAAAAGATATTATCACCCGATTTGAAAATACGGTTATGAGATGTTTTATCACTATGCCATTTGCCTGTGTGAAAGGTAGTATAATTCTTTTGCTGTAATATTTCAGGTAAAGTAAGAATACTGTCAGGAATCACTGCACCATCTCCGGGTAACCGATTCACATAACGCCCGGATAACAACATTACCCGGCTAGGCATACAAATAGCTCCCTGGTGGCCACCCATTACATGCGCCTGCGTAAAAGTTACACCCTGTTGTGTGAGTTTATCTAAGTTTGGAGTATAGACCTCCTTGTTTCCTAAAACCCGCAATGTATTGTAGCTTTGATCATCGCTGAACAACACAAGGATATTCTTACCCGCTTTTTTTTGGGGCTGTGCATGGACAATTGCAGAAGCTGTAACCAACAAAAATAAAATACAAAAAACGTTGATTGCTGAAGTACGCTGCATCTATGTATTAATTTAAGCTATTACTTATCAAGTATATTTTCGGTTACCACATTTTGCTTTTCCACAAAACGATAGCCCAATTCGGCGCCACCGGTTACAGGCATAATGCAACCTGTTACAAAACGTGCCATATCAGAAATCAGAAAAGTACAAACATCTGCAACTACATCTCCATTGGGACAAAAGCCCAACACATGAATTTCTTCTAAATAGATTTTCATTTTATCAGGAAACTCCTGCTCACTGTTCCATTTGCGTAGCATCGGCGTCCAAACACCCGCAGGAGCAACTGCATTCACACGAATACCAAACTGGGCATAATCCAACGCCATAGATTTTGTTAATGAATTAATGGCTCCTTTGGTTGCTGTATAAGCTGCATGGTTTTGCTGCCCAATTTCTGCCACCATGCTACTTGTATTTAAAATACAACCGCTTGATTGCTTCAATGCTTCAAATCCGAATTTAGTAACCAGAAAAATACTTTTCAGGTTTACATTCATTACCTCCTCCCACTCCGCATCTGATGTTTCGTGCAATGGTTTTGAAGGATTCGCTATTCCTGCATTGTTGTGGATAGCATCTATTCTTCCAAAATGATCAAGTGTTTTTTGAATGGCACTTTCCACTTCACTGCTTTTAGACACATCGCAAAAAATACCGAGGTGGTTTCGGCCTATTTCATGCAATATTTCTTCCAGTAATTCCCTGTCCCTGTCCAATACCGATACAAACGCTCCTTGTTTCACGTATTCCTTTACGCATTCAAGTCCTATCCCCTGTGCCCCACCGGTAATTAGTATAATTTTATTCTTTAATAGTAAACTCATAATTCAACAATAATTTTAATTAATCAAATGTAATTTATACCTATAAAACAGGCTATGTAATAGACAATCCACGCAAAAAAATGGATTATCCTATGTAATACAATTTTCTTTACGGAATAACATCTCTGCAATCATTCATTTCCAATTTACCAGCTCACATAACTGTAGAAAAAGCCCGCTATTACCAAACCAGGATTCAACAAAAACCGATTGTCCGATGAATTTCGAAAACCATTTATTCCGTTTATACCGTTATTTATTTACCAAAAAATGTACAATCCTGCAGGCATTGCCCCCGGAATTACCTTTGTTGGGTATTATTTTTACTGTTAACACATGCTTCCCAGGCTGCAAGCCATCGGCTAAAATTAAATACCAGGGCAGGTGCAACGAATTGCTCCATTTTGTAAAAAGATTGTGGGTTTTCTTTAGCCCATTGTCAATCCGATATTCGATGATACCAGCATCGGGGCCCGATACGATGGCCATTCCGACGGCATTTCCAGTAAAGGGTAATGTAAAGGAACTTTCCGGCTTTGTGGCCTGTAACACCGGAACATTTACGAAGCCTTCACGTGTTGCTTTTTGATCTGGTGGGTTCCATCTTTCTGCCACTGAAAACCCACGCAGTTTTGTTGCGAGCAGCACCTCTGCATACATGCCACCAGAATAGCAATCTTTGTTTAATGGCGCCGGAAGAGAAGCAGTGTTGATATTACCACCTTTATATTCGCTTGCTGCCAGCCGGCACATGGTTTTAATTGATTGGTAATAGAGGTTTTGTCCATAAGGAGATGGGTGAAGATTTTTAAAATCATCTTTCCAGGTGAACTCACCCTGCCCGATTCTTTCATACACTTCTTTAGCAAGATTGATAAATGGCAATTGATAAAAAGCCGCCAACTGCCTGTGTACCTTTACTTCGGGGGGTTCAATTTTTTTTTCATAATTACTAATTTTGTGCTCGTCTGCGAAAGCCATTATTACAATATTCATAGAGGGGTTTGTAGTAAGTGCATGACGAATAATGCCCTCCATACCCTTAAGCTGTGTTATAGAATCTGTACCATTGGCATAGTCGTTTACAGCGGCTTCCAGAAAAAGTAAATCAATCTTGCCCTTGTTCAAAACATCCGTCTGCAAACGAAAGCTATGTGGCAGGCTACCTAAAGAAGGAATACCCGCAGGTATAAAAGTGAAATTTGTTTCGGGATAAGTTTCAACCAGGTATTGGCAAATTTTATCCCTCCACCCCTGATTGTACGTAATGGAACCGCCCAGAAAAGCAAGGGTAAGCTTCCTTTCATTTTTAATTTTATAAAAGGTATTGTTTAGCTTCCCATTGAGTTCAATGTTGCCGGACGATGAAAGTATCTTTTTAACCGGAAGCGCATGTTTACTAATATAATCAGCATATTTTTCCGGAGTAACCACTTTAAAATGATGGCCATTTGCAGTAATATTATCCCACATGGTATCTACCTGAATGGTGCCCCCCAACTGCAGATACCGCTTACTTAAAATAGTGGTATTTTCTTCTACCGGAACAATACTATCACTTGTACAAACTACATGAATTACCGGCACTTTATAAGCAGCCAATGTTTCCAAATGGTCGATGGGATTGTCGGTAAAATTGTGTGCTGTTTCCTCTGTTAAGGAATAAACAGACAGACATTGTTTCCAGTTTTCTTTATTGCCTTTTCCCTTTCCTTTGCCACCAGGCCAACTTTTAATGTCCAGTACAGGCGCCTCTGCATAAATGCAACTCACTTTATCAGGATTGCGTTTTGCCCAATTGTACACGTATAGCCCACCCCTGCTGACTCCTTCTAAAACAGCTTTTTTTGCAAAAGAATAATTGGTGATTAAATACTGGTAAAACCCTTCCCATGACTGCATTGCCGCCGGGGCTCCATACATGTCGCTGCAATTGATATAGGCAATGTGAAAACCTCTTGATAAAAGAATACTATCCATCTCATAATGCCAATCGGGAAAATAAGCACGCCAAACCCAGGGATTACCGGGTATGGCTTTCACCGGCTTCACTATATAGGCAGCTCGTCCATCGAAGGAGAAATGCTCCTTTTCAAATCCATGCCAGGATGAAGTTGCATTTTTTTGCGCATAGCCAATTGTGATCAAATGGATCAACATGATGCCGGCTATAAATGGACTTTTCAACTTCATTTTACGAAACTTTAAATTTTATTTAGTGCAAAATTTAATCTGACACATCCGGCATCATACTTACAGTTTAAACCTTAAGCCGCTGTTTATACGTCATACTAACTTACCGTTCCGGATTTATTATTCCTGCTTCATCGGGCCACGGCACCCGCTTTCCCGAATTCTTGAATGTAGGCATTGGCGCCTTGCTCTTTTTTAATTCATTCGTTAGCAATTTGGATAGTTGCTTTGCTTTTTCGGGAAACCTATTTGCCAGATTATCCGTTTCACCAATATCATCCTGCAGGTTATACAATTCATTTTCTCCCTTTTTTAAATCGTATATCAATTTCCAATTCCCTTGCCGGATAGCCGAACTGTAGTTGATACCAGGTTGATCTTTTGCTAACCATTTATTTGGATAATGCCAAACGAGCACCCGACTGGTATCGGCCACATTGCTACTTTTTAATGCAGGTATAAAGCTTTTCCCATCAATGGCTTGTATCGATTTATATTTTTCAATTTTAGCCATTGTTAAAATTGTTGGAAAAAAGTCTTCAATGATTATACATTGCTCCTGGATTGTTCCCGGCTTTACAACCCCGGGCCATTTTACAAGCATTGGCACCCGGATGCCGCCTTCATAAACTGATCCTTTACCCGACTTCAAAGGTTTATTTTGTGTAAATGGTTCACCGCTGCGGGGCGACAGGGCAAATCCACCATTATCGCTCATGAACATGATGATGGTATTGTTGTCAATTTTTTTCTCCTTTAACCAATCCATGATCCCGCCAAGACTTTTATCCATTCCTTCTATAAGGCTTGCATATTTTGCTTCGGTTTCAGTTAACCCTGCATCTACATATTTTTGAAAAAACCGGCGATCTTTATCATAGGGCAGGTGGATGGCATAGTGAGCCATGTTGAGAAAGAATGGCTGTTTGTTTTGAACAGGCGCCGCCATTGCCTTGATGGCTTCTAAGGTGAGGGCTTCCGTTAAAAATGTATCCGTGCCATAATACTCCTCCAGATCCGGAACAGCCTGAACACTTGCTTTTCCTCCGTTGTTCCCAAAATTTTCCTCTCCCAAATAGCTTTGAGGATGACCGGCGGAATGCCCCGAAACGTTGACCATAAAACCAAGGTTTGTTGGACTGACACCCGCGGTTCCCACTGTTGCAAAATGTGCTTTACCAACATGAATGGTGTAGTAGCCGGATTCTTTTAATATTTGTGGGAATGGTGTAGCATACACCGTTTGGGAAATCCCCGCAACCGGACTTAAGCCGTTCCAATTCCATAAAGCTGGCTTTAATTCATCATCCGGATTGTCTGTATTATTGTTTTTCCAGGGAGACGTCCAGTTAGTAACGCCATGCTTTGCTGCATTCATACCAGTCATGTAACTAACCCTGGTTGGAGTACAAACAGGCGTTGCATAGGCATTGGTAAATTTCATCCCTTCCTTTGCAAGTCGCTCCATGTTGGGGGTATGGAATTGCCTGTTATTGCTGGTCGGTTTTGTCCAGAAGGGGACAGAGCAATCCTGCCATCCCATATCATCCACCAAAAAGAATATAATATTGGGTCTGTTTAATTGCTTACCAGCGTGCTGAGCTTCTGCTGCCGGCATCCAGGCGGCGAGGAGGAAACAAATAGACAGGAAACTATTGCTACAATTAACGGTCTTCATTACTATAAATTATTTGTTTTATTAAATGTGAAAACGGGTAACAATTTATTTCATAACGATCTTCCGTTTTACGATAAACTTGTACACCAAACCGGCCAGGTATTGATACCCATCCTGGTTTGGATGAACACCATCATTTTTAGTCATTAAATTAGTTTTGCCTTTAAAAGGTGCAGTAAGGTCCAGAAAATAAGTGGCTTCCTGTTTAGCAATTTTTTTAATTCTTTTCCGCAATTCCCAAATCCTTGGACGCCTTAAAGTAAGATCCGCTATTCTTTCGGGCGATAACCCATCCGTTTTGATGACCATATCCAAAGGGCTGCAAATAATAATCCTGCAATTAGGATTAATTTTTCTGATGCCTTCAATATAATCTGAATAGTCTTTTTCAAACTGATCGATGTGCTCCCAGTTGCCACGAGGCTTACCAACCGTTTCGTTCGTGCCTGCCTTTATTATCACTATATCGGGATTAAACTGCTTCAATGAGTCCAACATTTTCCAAAGATTGGGTTGTCCAAATCTAAGTATGGTTGCACCGCCAATTCCAAAATTTTTAATCGTATAGTTCTGATACCCATTTGCTGCAAGCATCGAAGACAAAACTGAAGGGTATGCATGTAGTTCGGGATGATCAAGCCTTGCGCCTGCCGTAATACTGTTTCCAATGCAGGCAATCTTAGTTGGCCTAACCTGTGCATTACTGTAGGCTGTGTTGAAAAAAAACAGATACATAAACAGTGCCCGCTGTAGTACCCTGTATAACATGCTGAAATCTACTTTATTTATCATCATTGATTTGCCTGTTTTCTTAAAATTTTAATAGTTCTATTTACAATGGGTTATCTTTTCAATTAAAAAAATGCTCACCCCTTTTTATAGTCACTTTACATACTTCAGTACATAGCTGATAGTTGAGTCTCCCCCATAAATATTACACCCTGATGCAACATACAAATAGGCGGGTATTGCATCATTCATAAGCACTTGCGGTCGTTCAAACTTCATCTTGTCTCGTGCACCATAGTGCCACTTTGGTTTTAATAAAGAGGTACTAGGAAAGTATTCATCAATTAAATTAAACCCTGCTTCATAGGTATTGAAATTAATACCATCGTCCGACTTCCATAATATTCCTCCGCCTCTTTTTAAGATGCCGTCATTGTCCGTAGTGAGTAAACAAATTTTTCCATCGAATAAGAAAGCAAAGCCATCTTCAATACGCTTATTGTTAGCCGTTACCGGAGCAGGAAACTGAATATATGGTCCACCAATATTTTCCGCAATAGCAAGCCCCATTTTTGCATCCTTCGATTTAAAATATAATAAGAAGCCGCCCTTGTACGGCAAGAGGGCTGGATTCACTACTCCATTACCTGCCTGGTAGTTCCAATATCCCGGGTTAGCTGGTGGTGTTAGTATTTTGCCATCGCCATTCAATTTTACCCAGGGGCCATGCAGGCTTTCGGATACGGCCATTCCTATATTTTGATTGGCAGGATGCGGTGGCTGGTGGTAATCGTTATTGGCAATATACAATAGTACATACTGATCACCAACCTTGTGTATGGTTGGATTGTGCATACCATACTTATCCCAGGTATTTGCCCTCGTACCCTTCAGGACAATATCAGCAAATTGAAACGGCCCTTCCGGACGATCACTTATGTAATGGGCAATTTCAGAATGAGAACGCCAGCCGGGATCCACTGCGTATTCTTTTGGCCAACGTGAACAAAACAAATGCACCTTGCCTTTATCATCCAGTATTGGTGAAGTACACCAAATATGATAACCGGGCTCCTGCACTGCAATGCCTGCAAATAACCAATGATCCGCAAACGGCTTATCCGCATTTTTTGACAAAGCCCATTCTGGCATTGCTGCAAGTAATGTTGCTGCGGATAAGTTTTTTACAAAATCACGGCGATTATCCATCTGCATTATTTATTACAAAATGTTTTCAAAAGTTTGTTTGCCTAATGATAAAAAATACTTTTCAATTTACTGAACAAGATAGGTTTAATATAATGCCAACTGGTTAATAGATGGCTCCCCTATTGATTTTGTGATAAGCAATCTTACGCTTTTACCTGCTACCGGTTTGGGCAATCGTTTAATAAACTTGTGCCCGATTGAAGTGCCCGAAAATATAGTTTCCCAATGATGCTTCCTATATACCTGCACCATAAATTCCCGTATCCGTTGTCCTTTTTCTACCGCTTCTTCAATAACAATTTGATTGAACATTTTGCCTTTGGGCATCTTTACTGCTATGGTGTATTGATTGCCGCTGGCAACCACCAATGGATTACTGAAATTGTTTTTAATGGCCTCACCAAATGCTTTCAGTGTATCAGCATCCTGCTGTGGAATTAACCCATTGGCATCCGGTGTAAGGCCTAATATTAATGTTGCATTGTGGCCAACAGATCCATAGTACATGTCTGTTAATTGCTGAACCGGAAAAATACTTGCTTCATCACCAGGCTCCCAAAACCATTCATGCTGCCCCTTGTAGCCTCTCAACGGTGCATCGGCCATTGCAGGCATATAATATTTACCAGTGGGATCCCCTTCCTTAATCGGTTGAAAATTTTCTTTGGCGCCACTATGGTTAAACCAGGCAGGATACCCAAAAGTTGCCCAGCAAGGGTAGGGGACAGTCCCCGATTCGGAACCGCCCCAACGCACATCTGCCCGCTGCAGGTTGTGATAAAATATAGCATCCGGCTGGTATTTTTCTGCGATAGGCAAAATGTTTGGTCCACCTTGCTCCGGCCCATGTGCGCCACCATCAAACCATATAAAAAAGAATTTTCCGTAGCGGGTTAACAATTCTGTTGTCATTCTTTCGCAATATCGATTATAATAAGCCTGTCTGTTTTTTGCAAACTCGGTAACACCCTGCATGACAAAGTCGTGCACGCCCATAAAAGCGTTCCATCTGATTCCTATGTAAATGGCAGGCTTAAGTCCATATTTCGTACAAGACTTCACAAAGTCTCTGAGAATATCTCCCTTGCCATTTCTCCATTTAAGTGCTCTTAATGAATAGGGATTTACATCGCTTTGATATAAGGCAAAACCTGTTTCATGCGTTACCGTTAGAATGGCAAAAGTTGCCCCTGCCGCTTTTGCCGACTGTATCCATTGGTCGGTATTGAGCTGTTGCGGATTAAAAATATTATAATCGGCGATGGGGGTAATCCGGTTAACTGCCTGGTTGTATTTTTTGTTATCGAACACATGAAGATCATAATGAAAAACAACCCCTAATTCAGCTTGTTGCCACGCAAGCTGTTGAGCTGTAGGAAGGGGTATCTGGGCCTTCGCTTTATCAAACATTGCTATAAGACATATAAGCATTGGAAGAATTGCTTTTTTAAGCCTTTTGCTAAATGATCTAATACTTAAATACCGATTCATGCTTCGTAGTTATTTACTATTTTTATTTTACTTTATACCTTATCAGGTAAGCTTCGTTGTCGTTATAAAACACCATAGAAATCCCCCATGAAAGGCCGTCGGACCAGGTTGTTGGGGCAGTTAAATCACTTCTGTACGCACCGGGGGCCTGGGGACGGGATTTTACCTTTACGGCTAGTTTATTACTCGTAAAATCAATTCCATCGGGAGCATATTCCAACGTGTTGCTTAACGATGAAAGTGCAGCTACGCCAGTACCTTCCTGCCAGATCATCACTTCATGGCTTTGAGGTAAAATGGGTTTGCTATATTTAATAAACGGCCCCTGCGGACTCGGAGAAAAGGCAACCCCCATTTGAGTATGGGCAGGGCCTGCTGCCTCGTTCACCCTGCTTCTGCCTTTATGATACAGCCAGTACAATCCATTTCTGTATAGTAGCGCTGCATCATCCACCCGGTAGCTGTCAAACTTCCCGGGTTCAACGCTAACCTTTAGAATTGGCTCCTCGCTAACCCTCGTAAATGGCCCCTCCGGAGAATCGGACATAGCAACTCCAATGGCTGTTATATCAGTAGTGGAATTATTTTCAAATTCACCTTTCGCATTGCCGGGAGTCGGCTTTACACCCGTATAATACAAATAATACTTTCCGTTTGAAACAAGGATATTCGGTGTAAACGTCGCCTGTGCATCAAACATGTCCTTTTTTCCCACTCCCAATATTTCGCCCTGTTCTTTCCACGTGTAGCCTTCATCCGTTGAAGTTGCATACC
>JANPIJ010000113.1:0-8461 GCA_031424955.1 Ferruginibacter sp.
TTCTCTGCATAAGTTCTTTTGATCTATCCGTTAGCACAAGATGCAGGACTCGCCGCCATCCAGGGCAGGTTATATTAATTCAAAAATATAAAACACCATCATCAATTAAATTTAAAGAGTTACCTTATTTTATTTCGAACATCTTTTCGGAATAGGCGGCGAGTCCTGCTGCCTGGGTAAATTTTGAAGGGAAGAAAATTAGCGCAGAGACTCGCCTAGGAATAAAAGCTGATTAGGGGTTCCATTTTTCCAACCCATTTCAGCAGCGGCTCAGCGTAATAGTTAGTTCATTATTCCGTTAGGTAAATGTAGGGAGTTTTTTACGTCTGCAGTATCTGGTTCCATGATAACCAACGTTGATAACTACGGATATAGATTCGGGTCAATTAAGAAAACTCCGGTATTCATTTGCAGACTGCCCAACCGGTTGTTTAAAAAAACGGGTGAAATGCTGAGGATACTTAAATCCCAATTCAAAAGCAATTTGGCTGATGGATTTGCCTTCGTCAAATATTTTTTCCTTCGCTACATCAATCACTTTTGATTGTATATACTCCTGTGCTGTTTTACCTGTTTCTTTTTTTACCAGGTCGCCAAAATAACCTGCGGATAAATGTAATTCACCGGCACAATACGCAACAGATGGTAAACCGTTTGTATGAGGCTTGTCGATTTGGAAATATTCGTTTAGCAAAATTTCAAACCTTTCTAAAATACCCAGGTGTACATTTTCACAGGTGTTAAATTGACGTTCAGGCGGCAGATTGGTTGCACTTGAATTACAAAATCCATACCCGGAGAATTACCAGGCCACTGTACAACAGGTAGTAAATGAAAATGAAACAGGATATTTGCCACCGTTGAAAACAATCATTGATAGCATCCAAAAATATGATGTGGTGTTTGTAGGCTTTCCTACCTGGGGTATGTAATTGCCGCCACCACTGAAAAGCTTTTTAAAGCAATATGATTTTGAAGGAAAAACTGTTATACCTTTCAATACAAATGCAGGTTATGGTGTGGGCAGTGGTTTTGAGACAGTAAAGGAGCTGTGTAAAAACAGTAAGGTGCCGGAGGGCTTTGAAATAAAAGGCGGAGTAGAAAGAGATGGAATATTTTTTGTTATCAAAGATGAAAAGAAAAAAGAAGCAGAAACGAAAGTGAAACAGTGGTTGCAGAAAATAAAAGTTATTCAATAAATGTATTTGAATTAATCAGTATAAAATTTTAATCATGAAAAAATTATGCACGATAGCTGTAATGGCAACTGGGATTTTGCTACTCAGTAGTTTTATACCCGATCAGGATTTGAGTGAAAGCATTAAAAGAGGTAAAGAAGTATATGCCATTCATTGCCAGAATTGCCACATGGAAGATGGAAATGGATTGCCCGAAGTTTATCCCCCGGTGGCTAAAGCAGATTACATGAAAAGGCCGTCAAAAACATTGATTAATGTTATACTAAAAGGGCAATTTGGTGAAGTGGTAGTGAATGGCAAAATGTACAATATTGACATGCCCGCCCAGGAATATTTGACGGATATGCAAATTGCTGACGTGCTCAATTATTGTAAAAACAGTTGGGGTAATAAAATACCGGGTGCTGTAACTCCGGCAATGGTGAAAGCGCTTAGATAATAAACACCATCACCTACTTTAATTTCACCAAAAATCTTACACAATGGCTATTTATAACTTAAAAATTAACGGGCAAACCAAACGGGTTGATTTAGACCCTGCAACCCCTGTACTTTGGGTTTTAAGAGAGCATTTAAATATGCCGGGTACAAAATATGGTTGTGGTGTTTCAATGTGCGGAGCATGCACCATTCATCTGAATGGCAGCGCTGTCCGGTCTTGTCAATTACCTGTTGCTGCAATTGGAAGCCGGGAGATCACAACGATTGAAGGTCTTTCTGAAAAGGGAGATCATCCGGTACAAAAGGCCTGGCTTGAACTTGATGTAGCACAGTGTGGGTATTGCCAGACTGGCCAGATCATGACTGCAGCCGCATTGTTAAAAGCAAATCCCAATCCAACGGACGCCCAGATTGACGCGGCGATGACAGGTAATCTTTGCCGGTGTGGTACCTACCTGCGTATCAGGGATGCCATCAAATCTGTGGCAAAGCAGCAATAATATCATTGTACAAAACACCATTTATACCATTCAAAGAATTAACAATGGAAAATAATAAAACTACCAATAGCAGGCGTTCATTTTTAAAGTCATCATTGCTGGCAGGCGGCGGACTGATGATTCATTTTAGCGGACTGGCCAAATTCAGCCTTGATGGTAAAATGATTGAAGCCAATCTTCCGGAGCAATGGAATGAAATAACCGGCTATATAAAAATCACTTCGGACAATATCATAAAAATCTTCAATCCCAACCCTGAATTCGGACAAAATGTGATGACGGCACTCCCGATGATTATTGCAGAGGAACTGGATGTGGATTGGCAAAAAGTGCTGGTAGAAATGGGGCCGCATGATAATGTAAAATTAGGGCCGCAATTTACCGGGGGTAGCAATTCGGTAAGAATGTATTGGAAACCACTCCGTGAAGCAGGGGCGGCGGCCCGCAATATGTTGATGCAGGCAGCAGCGCAAACATGGAGCGTTCCGGTAGAAGAAGTGACGACCAAAGCAGGAATGTTGTATCATGAAAAAAGCGGTAAATCAGGAACCTATGGTGAGTTTGCTTCTAAAGCTTCGGGCATTCCCATACCAAAAGGGGTAAAGCTGAAAGATGTAACAAATTTTAGTGTAGTGGGGAACTCACAGAAAAATGTGGAAGGCTTAAAAATCGTAACCGGTAAGCCGCTGTTTGCATTGGATTATACACAGGAAGGAATGCTGGTTGCCATGATTGAACATCCGCATGCTTTCGGGATGAAATTGAAATCATTTGATGCATCTGAAACCTTGAAAATGCCAGGGATCAAAGATGTGTTTACGCTGAAATTGTATGAAGATGGTTTTGAACAGGGCGGCTTCGATACGCGTACTTTCAATGATTTGCTGGTAGTGGTGGGCAATACTACCTGGGAAGTGATGAATGCCCGTAAAAAACTAAAGGTAACATGGGAGCCTGCGGGTGATACCAAAGATACCATGGGAGGCAGGGGCGGAAAACGGGAGGTGATTGTTCCGGGACCATTGGAAAGTACCAGTGGGCATTTGGCAAAAATGGCCGAATACGCAAAGAAGCCGGCGCAACAATTACGAAAAGACGGAGACCCGGAAACGGCATTTAAAAATGCCGCAAAAATTTTAGAACGTACCTACAACGCTCCGTTCCTGGCACACAACTGTATGGAGCCAATGAATTTCTTCGCCCATGTTACAGATGAAAAAGCCCTGTTGGTAGGACCTCACCAGGCGCCCGGCTGGATAGAACCCACCTTATCAAAAATTTTAAAACTGCCGGCCGACAAAATTGAAATACAAATGTCCCGGATGGGTGGAGGCTTTGGCCTGAGAGCATACGGACATTATGTGATAGAAGCGGCACTGATTTCTAAAAAAGTAAAAGCGCCAATCAAATTGGTGTACAGCAGGGAAGATGATATGACCTACGGAATTTATCGCCCTATGTACACTGCTACGTACCGGGCTGCTTTGGATGCCAACAAAAATTTAATCGCCTTTCATGTAAAGGGCGGGGGCATTCCTGAAAATCCTATTCATGCAAACAGGTTTCCTGCCGGTGCAGTGGACAACTACTTAGCAGAAAGCTGGGAAATACCTTCAAACATTACCATTGGAGCTTTCAGGGCACCACGGTCCAATTTTAATGCAGCGGCAGAACAGTCCTTCCTCGATGAGCTGGCCGAAGTGATGGGTAAAGATCCAATAGATTTCAGGCTGGAGCTTTTAAAGCGGGCCAAAGAAAACCCGGTTGGAAAAAACAACGAGTATGATGCTGACCGGTATGCAGGCGTATTAAAGCTGGTGAAAGAAAAATCGGGATGGAACAACCCGGTGAATAAAAAATACAGCCGCGGTGTAGCTGCGTATTTCTGCCATAACTCTTATGCCGCCCACGTGGTGGATATGGTAAAAAAAGATGGCCAGCCTTATGTTGAACGGGTTTTCAGTGCGATGGATTGTGGTGTTGTAATCAATCCTGACGCAGCTATTAACATGGTGCAGGGTGCTGTAGTGGATGGAATAGGAAATGCGCTGTATGGAAGTTTAACGCATAAAGATGGCGCTGCAGAACAGAACAACTTCAACCGCTATAGAATGATCCGGTTCAAAGAAGCACCTAAAACAATTGAAGTTAGTTTTGTAGCAAATAATATTGATCCAACCGGCTTAGGCGAACCGCCATTTCCACCCGTTTTTGGAGCCGTTGCAAATGCATTGTATAAAAACATGGGTAAACGATTTTATAACCAGCCTTTCTCAAAGGGATTTACTACAAAAGGGTAGGATTAGGATTTACTGTCTTCACGGAGCAGCATACCTTAATACTGCATAGCCGTACAAGGTTTAAAAACACAAAACTTCAAACTACAACTTAATAATTACTGGTCAATCTGGAATAAAAAATCCTCGTAATTTTAATTCGGGTGTAAAGATCAATCAGCTTTCAAAAAATAAATACCGGAAAATGACACATCAAAAATCCTCCTTACCCGCGAAGGCGGATTAATGCTTGGTTTTGAACCTGGCATAGATAATCAATTAATAAAAATAAGCCATGAACAGATTGATCGCAATTTCAGTAGTTTGTTACCTGCTGTTTACAGCAGCTTCTTTCGCTGCAACCGTAGACACGCTGGACGTTTACAGTGGCTCTATGCAAAAGACGCTGAGGGTAGCAGTGGTACTGCCTGGTAAATATAAAAAGGCCAAAAAACCTTACCCGGTTTTATATTTGTTGCATGGCGGGCCAAGGCAGTTTTGAGGCTGGCTAAACAACACCACTTTTAAAATGTTGCTGCACAAGCTGGTTGACCAGTACAATTTTATCATCGTAAACCCTGATGGTGGCCTTACCAATTATTATTTTGACAGCCCGTTAGATAAAGCCAGCCAGTTTGAAACATTTATTACAAAGGAGCTAGTAGAAAAAATTGATCAAACCTATCCTACCATAAAAGATCGTACAGGAAGATTGATTGCAGGTTTGTCGATGGGTGGCCATGGTGCGATGTATATAACAGCCAGACACCCTGGTTTATTTTGTGTTGCCGGCAGCATGAGTGGCGTGATGAATATAAATACCAACACCTGGAAAGTACCCGCTGAATTTGCAAAATTGAGGGCTGAAAATTTCGCCCGGCTGTTGGACACACCTAAATACTCCCTTAATCCCTGGCCTGAATATACCATCGCTGGCATGACAGATCAATTAAAGGCAAATGATGTAAAACTGATATTTGATATTGGCGTAGATGATTTTTTGATCGAGCCAAACCGGGAACTCCACAAAAAATTAGTAGCTAACGGTACGCCACATGATTACATAGAAAGACCGGGTAAACATGAGTGGGCTTACTGGACAAATGCTTTACCATACCAGATGTTATTTTTTGAAAAGGTATTGAAGGATAATGGTACGATAAAAAACAGGTAGGTAGAGGTGCGTCGGGACAGGAAGCAGTGCGTTAGCTTTCACTTCCCAGTCGAGTTGTTTGAACTATTCAAATAAAAAAAACTCTTTGCGGCAGGACTCGCCGTTAGTCGGGTGAGATCAACATGGCAATGTATATCGCTCTTTCAAATCATCAAAGATTGGCTCCGTAGTACGGCGAGTCCTGCGGCAACGGTTCAAAACTTTGGAGCGCTTTTCTGCAGAGATTGCCTGGGAATAATAGTTCATTTACCTTGCGACAAAGCCAGGAGCCCTGCGCCTGGTGATCTTATTTTCCGCAACAGCGTTTATATTGTTTTCCACTTCCACATGGGCAGGGGGCATTTTTTGATGGGAGTGATTGAAGTGCAAACGATGGTTTTATACCTGCTTCCAATTTTTTAATGTCATCAATATTTTCTTCTTTATCCGGCTCAATGCCTACAATAACCTGCCATCCTTTTTGGGTACAAAGCGCAACCAATTCCATTCCTCTTTCTTCTGTTTGTACCCTTACCCTTGCTGGTTTTTTATGTGAACCTAACTGACTCATGCTATTTTATTTTTATTTGTAAAGGATCTGCTGACTCCACATACAATGTTTTAGTTCCGTCGCTCTTCTTTCTTAGTTCTATCTTTAGAATATAGTTATTGTACTGGCTGTATTCAAATTGTTTAAGCTCCAGGAACATATCAAATACTGCTTTCATTTCTACCTGCTGCTTATGTTGTACAGAAATTATCTTGTCCAACTCTTTAAAGACAGATAACCTGAATTTTTTGGCAATACTGTAATTCCATATAATTTCAATTACTTTCATTTTCCTCATAAATTCTTCATCCGTATCTTTTGAACTGAGCAAAGGACGGGCATAATCCTGTAAGATATTTGAGTACAAAGGTTTTTCTGCCATTGGTTTATAATTTTGAAGTCTGTAAGTTTCTTAAAGCAGTTGAAAAGCCTTTATATTTTTTCAAACAGGTATAATTATTTGTCTGAACTATGATTTGTATGATTGAATGATTGCTATGATTTGTTTTCAAATTCATTTTTTAAAATAAGATTGATTTGATTCTCCAATTCATCCAAATCTTGTGTGGCAAAATAAATTCTTTCCATTTTTACTCCATGATAAACATGAATGATAAAATTCCTGCATAACCTTGGTATATGCCAGGGGTAACTGTATTTTACCAAAATAGTATCGTCGATATACCTGATGGCTTCACCAATAATTAAAAACTGGTATTGCACAGCACTTTGAATTTTAATATCGTTAAAAAAAGCAGTTTCATCCATACCTGCCACAAATTCTCTAATCAGTTTTATGGCTACCAATATGTGTTCAGCTCTTTCCTTTGGTGCTGGTTTATCCATAAATTTTAATCAGGTCGTTTGTTGCCGTTTTTAAAGCAAAATCTTTTAAACATCCTTTTTCGACCAAATCCACTTTCCGGCTAATTTTATTTTCAAGCAAATAAGAAATATCAAGGATGTCAAACATTGAATATTGTTTATCGTTATTCAATTCAATCATAATGTCTACATCGCTGGATAACTTTTCTTCTCCTCTTGCATAAGAACCAAATAACCATGCACCTGCGACCCGGCCATCTTTTTTTAAAACAGATTGTATTGAATTGATAAGACTGCGTTTGCTAACCGTTGGTTTTGTAATATAATTTACCCTTTCTTCTGCCACCTGCAGCGCCTTTAAAGCCATGTCTTCGTCTTCCACTTCATATACCAGTTTGTCGCTAAGCCATGCAACCAATAAATCACTTTCTTTTACCTTAAAATACCCGGCCAATTTTACTACCTGTTCCCTCGTCGGCTTGCGGTGTCCCCTTTCTATTTTGCTAAGTATTGCCTGGTCAATATCAAGGAATGCAGCAACTGTACTGAGTGGAAGTTGCTTCTCTTCCCTGAGTGTACGTATTGTTTCGCCTAAACTGTCCATGTTGAACGAATGTGTTTTGACATAATTTGTCAAAAGTAGAAACTGCTGCACTATTAAGCAAAGATTGGTTGCGGAAGTTTTCAACATACTTAGTAAAAGCTCATCTTACATTATTATTGATACACCATTGTATTGACAGAACTCATGGCTGCAATACATTTTTTCAAACACAGTCAAAAACATAATTCTACTTACCTCAGGATTTTTACCCAATAAGCATGTCTAATGGCGTTGTGGTTTCCAATGATACATATGGAATTGGTATTGGCGATGAAAGAAAAGTCAGGAGCAAAGGCTACTGCTAAATGGTTTAAATAAAATTGCTCAATAAGATTGGTTATGTTATTTTTAAGAAAATAAAACAGGCTGGCCTGGCTGCAATATGAATCCATTATTCCTTGTTGGTATCGGCATTGTAGTGGTGCTTTTTTGCATCATTGTATTACGTCTTCATGTATTGATTTCACTATTATTTGCTGCACTGGTTACAGGAATTTTATGTTCCCAGAGCCAGCTTTACCAGTATGCTTTGCACAGTGGCATGACAGATGTGGATGCGTCAAAATTTTCCCTTCAAACCGTTGGCGCAAGGCTGTCCATTGCCTTTGGTAATACCGCTGCTAAAATTGTACTGGTCGTTATTTTCGCTTCCATTATTGGTTCAGCGTTGATAAAAAGCGGCGCGGCGGAACGCATCATTCGCAGTTTACTAAAAGGGGTGGGGGAGCAGAATGCAGCCCTGGCATTTATATCAGGCAGCTTTTCGCTGGCGATTCCCATATTTATTGATATGGTTTACTTCCTGATGATTCCGCTGGTGAAATCAATGGGTATACACAATCCCCGGAAATTCAGCCTTTACCTGAGTTGCGGGGTGGGGGGTGGGGTAATGGCTCATGCCATGATTTCTCCA
>JANPIJ010000114.1:0-2604 GCA_031424955.1 Ferruginibacter sp.
ACATAAATGGAGTAAGCAGGCATTGGGATTAACAGGTGTATTATTTGGCTGGAATTCTTTTTTACAACGAAAGATTAAAAACCAGGCGAAAAGGAATTTGATCAAATTTATTACGGCGAAAGGCGCTTAGTTCTCCGCCGCGGCGGAGGAACTTAGGTTGCTGTTGTATACTTAAAATTGAATTTTCTTTAATTTCTGACATAGGTGAAATTAAAAAGCCGGAAAAATATTACAAATGAATATTTTTCCGGCTTTTGTAATCTATTAGAATAACTCTTCGCCGCGGCGGAGACGGGGGCATTAATCTACTATCGTAATTTTTATAGTGTTGGTTGGCAGGTGCAACTTGGTAGGGGTGCTACCGGTACTTACCAATACATCTGAAGTCTTTATAAAACCTCTTTCCTTTAATATTCTTACCTGGTCAAAAATAATGGTGTCCAGGCTTTCTTCCTCGTCATAAAATATGGCACGTACACCCCAGCTCAAACTTAACTGGTTGATGAGGGTTCTTTCCTTGCTGAAAATAAACAGTGGCGCTTTGGGCCGGTAGCTACTCAGTATAAAACCCGTATAGCCACTCTGTGTCATTCCTATCAATGCATTTGCATTTACATCTTTGGCCAGTTTACACGCGGTATAGCAAAGCGCATCACTTAATAAAGAAGGGGAGTGGGCCTGTGGCGCCAAAATATCATCCCGGTCGTAATCATAAGCGGTGCGTTCTACCTCTAAAATGATTTTGCTCATCATTTCTACTACCAGGGTAGGGTAGTGGCCCATGGCTGTTTCACCGCTTAGCATTACTGCATCAGCGCCTTCCAGCACGGCATTCGCCACATCGGTAACTTCGCTACGGTTAGGTTTGGTACGGTCCATCATACTCTCCATCATCTGCGTAGCTACAATTACCGGTTTTGCCCTGCGCATACATTTCCGGATAATTTCTTTTTGTATCATCGGAACCTGTTCTACGGGAACTTCCACACCCAAATCGCCACGGGCAATCATAATGCCATCACTCTCCACAATAATATCCCGGATATTTTTCAACGCCTCGGGCATTTCGATCTTAGAGATTACTTTTATTTTGCTGTTCTTTTCTTTGATTCTTTTTTTAAGATCAATGATATCATTTGCTTTTCTTACAAAAGAAAGGGCTACCCAATCAAGATTGTTTTCTATTATAAACGCAAGGTCTTCAATATCTTTTTGTGTAAGGGATGGCATGGTCAGTGCAGAATCGGGAAGATTCACTCCTTTTTTTGGCGTGAGTGTACCACCCAACGTTACTGATACCCTTACCTCGGTATCACTTAAAATTTCTTCGGCCTTCAACTCCATTTTGCCATCATCCAGAAATATGCGTTCTCCTACTTTTACATCCTTGGCAAGGTTGGGATAGGATACATAAATTTTCTCCGAAGTGCCTACCATTTTTACGGTTGTAAATATAAATGTATTGCCATCTATCAACTCTACTTTCCCATTTTCAAGATCACCTACCCGCAATTTTGGTCCCTGCAGATCGCCGAGTATGGCAATGTTAAAGGGCTGCGTCCGGTTAATTTCCCTGATAAATTCAATGATTTTAGCCTTGTCTTCATAAGCACCATGAGAGAAATTCAACCGAAATACATTCACCCCGGCAATCACCAGTTCCAATAACTTTTCGTAGGTAGAACAGGCCGGCCCTACAGTAGCCACAATTTTTGTTTTTTTAATGGAATGTTGTATCCCTGCCTCTTTATCCATATTCTGGTGCAGGTACTTAGTGATGTTTTTACTCATACTGATGTATTAATTATTTTGGTATTTGATAATGGATCGTTTTTAAAGGGAAGATTGTGGGGTAATAAATAAATGGTGTTGGATAGCGAATAGTGCCGGCAAAATGTACATTCACACAGTCTCTGCAATTCCGGTTACCAGTGCAAAGCTAATTAAGATGCGAGAATCTTTACAATTTTCATCCATTCTTCACTGATGCGTTGTTTCTTTTTAACCGCTTCATTCAGCGGGGTGTAATGCATCCGGTTATTCACCATGCCTACAAACACATTGTGCCTGCCCTCTATCAAACATTCTACGGCGGAATATCCCATCCTGCTGGCGATCAGCCGGTCGAAGCAACTCGGTGAGCCACCTCTTTGTATATGGCCCAGTATACAAACCCTTACTTCCTGTATGGGTAACCGCTGTTTGATTATCCTGGCTACTTCATCACCACCGCCAAAATCATCCCCTTCAGCAACCACTATCAGGTTTACCAATTTATGCCGCCTTTCTTTTTCGGCCAGTTGTTTGATAATTTCTTCAATATCCGTTTTACGTTCGGGGATTAAAATGTTTTCTGCTCCTGTTGCAATACCGCTGTGCAATGCAATATAGCCTGCATCCCTTCCCATTACTTCAATAATAAACAAGCGGTCATGTGCATCCGCGGTGTCCCTTATCTTATCTATTGCTTCTACTGCCGTATTTACTGCGGTATCAAAACCAATGGTAAAATCAGTACCTGCAATATCTTTATCGATGGTGCCGGGCAAACCCACGCATGGTATATCATATTCATTACTGAACGTTTGCGCTCCCCTGAAACTT
>JANPIJ010000115.1:0-20300 GCA_031424955.1 Ferruginibacter sp.
CTGCCCCCCGAAGGGGGGTTCTTAGACCCTGCAATTTTCAAAGAACTTTCCGAATTCTCAGGGTTTAAAGCCCCTCCTTCGGAGGGGTTTGGGGAGGCTCCCCCTTCGGGGGGCAGGGGGGCTGCCAACAATATCCCCATCAATACCGAATCATAATAGCTCCATTCAAATGCTTCCTGCCATAATTCTATTACTTCAGCCAATTCTGTTTTTGGCACATCCGCCAGTAAATCAACCGGTGGCACAATGACATCATTCGTCAATGGCCGCCATTTATTGCCCAATTCATCATTTAGCGCATCCAGCTCCAACAGCAATTCAAAAGCCACCAGTTCTTTAAACCTAATCTTTTTGTTGTCGAGTAATGTTTGCGGATTATCTTCCAACGCACTGATGAAACCGCTCCAGCCATGATGGGCGAAATGCTGGTCAAAAAGGTATTGTTCAAAATATTCCTCTTTACCTACAATTGCTTTCAGCAGCCCAGGGATAGAATAATTGCCGGATAAGAATTTTTGTCTGACCATTTTCGTCTTAAAAAAACTTACCAGGCTGTTTTGTTCCAGCTCCTTAATACTTTCTGTAAAACCCAGGTTGACAAAAGGAAATTCCGAAATGGCAATGCCCTGGTCTAAAAAACCGCAAAGAATACGGAATAACAGCGGGTGGACCTTGTTGTCTAAGTCAAGCTGGTACACTTCTTTCCACAGCTTACGCAACTGTCCAATCCTTGGCTGGTTAATCGTGTTGTATTCTTTGATCAGCAGTTTCTCCTTCCAGCCGATGGCTTTTGGCTCTGCAGCATTGCCCGTTTTACCGGCAATCAGTTGCTGCAAAATGTCTTCCCTTATCCGGCCGGTTTTGTACAGCTCCCTGTATTCAGGTAACTGCAAATGCACCTGGAAGCCGAATATTTTTGATGCTTTAAAAATGGCATCAAAAAATTTCATATGTTGAAAAGCATGAAGTGAATTGTGATGAATAAAATCCTTTAAAGCCTGTTGCGAAGGCAGAAAATGTTTTAGTTCATGCAATACATGCTCTTCATCAAAATGAATACCTTTAGTTTGGTGCATAATTATTAATTGTATAAAGTCAGCCCTTTGTTTTTGACCGCTGTACTTTATGATTTACTGCCGCTTTCTTTAAAGGTAATTTTACTACCGGGACAGTGTTCTTTTTTACCGCAACTTTCGGCTGTACCCCGTTAATGCTAAAGCGGTAAATGCTGTCTATATCTTCCTGCCCATTATGTATCACACTAAGGTCTTTTACCAACCCATCTTTTAAGCCATATACCCAACCATGTAAGTGCAGTTCCCTTTTACTCCAGGCTTCCTGTACAATGGTTGTTTTTGCCAGGTTGCGTACCTGTTCAATTACATTTAGCTCTGAAAGGCGATTGGCTCTTTCATCCATATCGGCTATAGCCGCCAGTTCCTCTTCATTCGTATGATACACATCTTTAATATTCCGCAGCCAGTTATCCACAAAACCATGGTAGGTGTTTGTCATCGCTGCTTTTATACCGCCACAGCCATAATGACCGCAAACAATAATGTGTTTAACTTCTAAATATTTTACCGCATATTCCAACACACTTAACAAGTTGGTATC
The DNA here is from genome assembly GCA_031424955.1 of Ferruginibacter sp. Lineage (GTDB taxonomy): Bacteria > Bacteroidota > Bacteroidia > Chitinophagales > Chitinophagaceae > Ferruginibacter. The sequence continues at coordinate 1,618 of JANPIJ010000115.1, forward strand.
CGTATGCACCACCAGGTTGGCAATATTACGGTGTACAAAAATTTCACCGCTTTGCGTACTGGTAATTTCATTGGCCGGTACACGGCTGTCACTGCATCCTATCCATAAATATTCCGGCGTTTGGCCTTTTGATAGTTTTTCAAAATATTCAGGATCCTGGAATTTTTTTGTTTCAGAATAGATTTGGTTGCCTTTGATTAATTTTTGATATGATTTGTTCATAATAATTTTTTTTTAATAGTTTAATAATTTCAATCTGTCTGGGTTAGTAAACCAATTCTATATTTCAAATTTTGCTTGTCTTTTATTTTTTTAACCGGCACTTTGCAATTACTCAAATATTACTGCCGCCACACAAACTAATCCTGCTCCGAATGCACATGCATGGCATCTTCCATCTTATATGCAGGCTTAAAGTTTTTTAGCGTTACCGTAATGTTTTTATCTTTCGACCCAAAGTTTACAAAGTCCCTGATCAATTCCAGCACATCGTAATCGATGTACACGGTATTGGCAGCGTCAACGATCAATTTGCTGTTTCTGGGCAAATGTGCCAGCGTTTGTTTAATAGCTGCTTTATTTAAGAATGAAACTTCCTGTGCCAGGTCCATATGTACCGTTTCTCCTTCGTGGTGCTTTTCCTTTTTAAAGAAGTAAGCCAGTTTCATATTTCCTCTTAGTATAAAGATGATACTTACCACCAAACCAATACCCACGCCTTTCAATAAGTCGATCGCAACCACCGCAATCGTTGTTACAATAAATGGAATGAATTGGAACTTACCGGATTGCCACATATGCTTAAACACTTTGGGGCTTGCCAGTTTTAAGCCAATCATTATTAAAATTGCAGCCAAACAAGCCATCGGGATTTTGTTTAGCAGGCTCGGTATGGCTACCACCGCAATTAAAAGAAATACACCATGCGCAATTGCGGAAAGCTTTGACCTTGCACCAGCATTGATATTCGCCGATGTTCTAACAATTACCGATGTCATCGGTAACCCGCCAATTAAGCCGGCAAAAATATTACCTATTCCCTGTGCTCTTAATTCTGTATTAGCACTGGAAAATCTTTTCAGCGGGTCCATTTTATCGCCGGCTTCCAGGCAGAGCAATGTTTCAATACTGGCCACTGTTGCAATGGTTACAGCGGTAATCCAGACAGTTGGATTAGCAAATCCGGAGAAGTTGGGGAAACTGAACTGGCCGAAAAATTCTCCGAAAGAAGAGGCGGTTGGCAGCTTCACCAAATGCTCTCCTGCAATCACCCAGGAGGGGTTGGTTACCTTAAATAATTCGTTGATTAAAATACCAGCTACAACCACTATCAATGCTCCGGGAATGGCTTTTATTTTCTTTAAAAAAGCAACCTTGTTAAAAGCAACTAAAATTGCAATAGAAACAACTGTAACAATGATGATTCCGGTATGGGCGTAATTAAATGAATGAATAATCTCACTGAAGAAACCTTTGTCGGCGCTATCCATCAATTCATAAGAATAAAAATCACCTTCATGTTCTTTATCATAACCTATTGCATGTGGTAATTCCTTCTTAATGATGATAATGCCTATTGCGGTAAGCATACCCTCTATAACCCCGGAAGGAAAATAGCTGGAAATTCCTCCTGCCTTTGCGATACCTAATGAAAGCTGAATCACTCCGGCAAGTACTACCGATAAGAGGAATGTTTCATATCCAAGATTCGTTATCGCTGCAAGAACAATCGCAATAAGCCCGGCCGCAGGACCAGATACACTGACATGTGAGCCACTCAATACACCCACTAGTATGCCACCAATCACACCCGTGATAATACCGGCAAAAGGCGGGGCTCCGCTGGCTACAGCTATTCCCAAACAAAGGGGTAAAGCCACCAAAAAAACCACCATACCCGAAAGAAGATCTGTCTTAAAATTTTTTGTGTTCAATTTCATCATTACTGTTTATTTAATACAAACTGGTCGTTTCAACAGAAGGAACTGCGAAAAATTTAAAAAATGGAGGAAAGGGAATTTACTGACTTTGTAAACAGGTATATTTTTACCCGTATAATTCCTGAAATTAAGCTCCTGCATTAATAAGCATGCAGACAGAAAAGACTGTTAAAATGAAAAATAAATTAAGCCGCATTGGGCGGAGGAGCGTGCAATTCGCCGTGAAAAGCAATATAAGTACCGGAGTTTTCAAATTTATAATTTCGTGCTAATTTGACACCAAAATCCGGTGCAACGTGATGTTCATGCAGGTATTCTTCCGAAAGGCTGTCGGTAACAGGAACTTTCTCTTCTACATTATTATTGCGGGATGCATCCGTGTTGTCATCCTCATTATCACTAATAGGAAGATCGACAGACATTGTTTTTTGTTGCTTAGCCAGTTCCTGCTGAGTGGCAACAATAAATGGAGTACTTACAGTAAGCCAAAGCAAGACCAGCATCAAAAAAATGGAAGATGTCTGTTGAAAAATTGTATATAATCTGCTGCTTTTTTTCATTAAATGTGATGCAAAATAGCATTTTACCGTTTGCAAACCAAATCATTCGGCCATGCATTGAGTTTTATTACGGTATTTTAATCATCAAAATACCATGGAGTGTGCTGAGTCTGATTGTGATCGAATTTGTTAAATAAACAACAAATAAAATCCGCAGTAAAAATGCCGCCCACATTCAATGTTACGCCCAGGATAATCCGGCGAAAGTTGAAACAATTTACCGGGTTAAACCTGGTGGCGTGGATAATACCCCTGCCGCCCAATGCAAAGCGTATGTAAAAGAGAAACATGCAATGCTTTAAGTAGCTTGGGCCGGAGGGTAAAAGGATAGGTTAATAAACCGGTTGTTGAAATGAAGGGGAATATTATTATTGATTGATTGCACCAATGCAATAATTTATAGATACCTGTTGAATGCGATAAAATCATAGGGTAAGCATGTTTTTATCTCTTTCTTTTACATAAATAAGCATGCCATAAAATGAAGGCGGCAATCGTTTGATACGGCTTCCATCCTGATGCAATTTCTGCTATGGCCTCCCTTGAAATATCTTTTGATAATCTTTTTGTTTCTTTTACACTTGTCATTAAAGCAACATCACCCAACGGAAACACATCAGTCCGCTGAAGCACCATCATTAAATATACATCCACCGTCCAGTTGCCAATTCCTTTAATTTTTGTTAGTGTTGATCTCACCGTATCATTATCCATTTTGTCCAGTTCCCGGATATTTAATTCATTGTTTATGAATGATTGGGCTAAATGCCTGGTGTAGGTAATTTTTTGCCTGCTGAAATAGCAGGCTCTTAATTCTTCATTGCTTAATATCAACAAATTAGCGGGAGTAATATGGGTGATCTTCTCCTTTATTTTATTGAGCGCAGCCAGGGCTGAAGCCAATGAAACCTGCTGCTCCAAAATAATATGAACCAATGTTTCGAACGAAGGAGAGCGCCGCCACATTGGAGGATAATTACAATTGTTTAAAATCAATTGCAGATCGGGATCTTTTTTACCTAAATGATCACAAATATCTTTGAAATTAGTTTCGCTAAAAGTAGGTATCCTATTCATCATAACCTCATCTGTTTCTCCTGGTATTACTTCTGGGATAACATTTTTTGAATAGCATTTTTCGAAAATTCACTTAATACCAACCGCCCGCTGATCGCTGCCCTTTCTTTTAACAATACATCCCAATGTTCGGTTCCTTTCCAAAACATTTTTTTCATTTCGGCCATCGCGTCCGGATTGCTGTGGGCCAGGGTGGTTGCAAGCCGGTCAATGGACTCTTCCATATTTTCTACATTCTCATGCAATTCAGCAAACAGGCCTTTTCGTTTGGCCCAATCGCCGGTTCGCCACATATTGGCATTAATGGCCAAAGCGCCAAATGCCGCCGTTCCAATCTTTCTTTCAACGGCAGGGCCAATTACAAATGGCCCAATACCGATTGCCAGTTCACTCAGTTTTATGTCGGCTTTGCTTGTAGCAATTGCATAATCAACAGCTGCCACCAATCCAACTGCGCCACCAACGCATTTACCGTGTATCCGCCCAATAATCAATTTGTGGCATTTACGCATGGCATTAATAACATTGGCAAATCCACTAAAAAATTTTATTCCTTCCTCCACTGTTTTTATCAGCAGCAATTCATCAAATGATGCACCCGAACAGAAAGTGCCATCGCCCTCGCTTTTTAAAATGATCACTTTACTGTCATCATTATTACCGGCAAAATGTATTTCTTTAGTAAGCTCCTCTAAAATTTTTACCGGCAGGGAATTACCCTTGGGGTGAAAAAATTCAATGGTAGTAATGCCTTTATGCGTTTCTGTTTTTACATACCCTTCTTTTACAAGCTGTATCATATTGTATATTTATTTAAGTCCCCGGCCGGACACTGTGGATTACTCTTTTTAATTTTTGAACAAATTTTAATCAGGTATATGGCAGGACATATTTCTCTAAATAAATTGAAAAGTTATGCTGCAGTAAGGATAGCTAATTACCTTTTTAACGCTATTCAATTTTATTATTAAAGCTTGTTATCCAGGTAAATTCTTCCTACTCAAATATACTATTTTTAGGGCCATTTTATGAGGTATATTTATCAAATTACGATGCCGGAATGAAATGTTTTTTGAGACGGTCAAACTAATAACCTGTCAATCAAAAAACTAAAAGACTTTTCTTGCTACCATTGTAAGTATCGTTGCCACACCAGCTACTTCCTCTTTGTCATCAATCATTTCTACCAGCCATTTTACGATCCCTTTTTCGATATCGTCCCCTCTTTTAAAATCTTCCGGGTTTTCAACTATTCGTTTGTCATTGGGTAGTTTTTCTTTACAGGTAAAGCGTATTCCTATTTCCGTACCGGGATAAACAGGTTTTGTAAAGCGCAATTCATCAATGCCATAATTCAACAGCACCGGGTTCTTTTCGTAACTGTCTACAAATAAGCCGGCAGCAATACTCATGATCAGGTACCCATGTGCTACCTGCTGTTCAAACATGGTTCCGGTAAAGTCGGTCGTTTTGATATGCGCATAAAAATGATCACCGCTTAAATCAGCAAAGCGGTCAATATCTTCCGCTGTGATCATCCTTTTTTCAGTAATGATCTGATCACCGATTTCCAGCTCTTCAAAATATTTTTTGAACGGATGCCTGCCGGGATCTTTCCCTTTTGCATTTTGCTGGTAAACATTCGTAATGGCCGTAATGGTAGTGGGGGAACCTTGAATGGCGGTCCGCTGCAGGTAGTGTTTTACACCCCGCAGGCCGCCCATTTCTTCACCACCGCCCGCCCGGCCCGGCCCGCCATGGACCAGTAACGGCAACGGTGAGCCGTGCCCTGTACTTTCTTTTGCACATTCACTATTCAATACCAATATTCTGCCATGGTGCGTTGCTGCACCAATCACATACTGTTTGGCAATGTTGTTATCCGCTGTTACAATGGAGGAACATAAACTGCCCTTTCCCTTTTTACTCAACTCAATTGCCTCTGCTAAATTTTTATAAGGCATGATGGTGCTTACTGGTCCAAAAGCTTCAATGCTGTGTACATCATCAGAAGCAAAAGGCTTTTCATTCATCAATAACAACGGAGAAATAAAAGCCCCTGTCTTCGCATCCGCGTCTATTACTTCAACACTGTCTAATGAGCCATAAATTATTTGAGACGTGGCTAATAATTTTTGCACCTGTTCCTTTACTTCAAGCCGCTGGGTTTGCCCGGCCAAAGAACCCATCCGCACTTTGTCATTTAAAGGATTGCCAATAGTTGTTTGTGATAAAGCAACAGAAATGGCTTTCCATACATCTTCCATCTTATTTTGGGGTACAAATATTCTGCGGATACCGGTACAGCGCTGGCCTGCTTTTAAGGTCATTTCTTTACGTACTTCTTTTACAAAAATATCCCACTCCGGCATTCCGGGTACTACATCATCACCCAACACAATACAATTTAAGCTGTCCGCTTCCATCGTAAAAGGCACTGATTCTTTTAAGATGGTTGGATTTGATTTTAAAAGCAATCCTGTTTTTGCAGAACCGGTAAAAGTTACCACATCCTGCGAGCCAACATGATCGAGGAGATCGCCTGCACTGCCACATACCAGTTGCAATGCACCCGGGGGCAATATTCCCGAAGCAATTATTTCTTTTACAAAAGCTTCTGTCAGATAGGAAGTAACGGTGGCGGGCTTAACGATTGCAGGCATACCTGCCAGTAAGTTCACCGCAATTTTTTCCAGCATCCCCCATACCGGAAAATTAAATGCATTGATGTGAATGGCAACACCTTCTTTGGGCACCAGGATATGCGTACCCATAAAAGTATTGTGCTTGCTGAGATTATGACTTTCTCCGTCAATACAAAATAATTCATCCGGAAATTTTCTGCGCAGGGATGCGTTGGCAAAAAGATTACCGATGCCACCTTCAATATCTACCCAGCTATCGGCCCTGGTAGCCCCGGTTTGATAACTGATCGCATAAAACTTATCCAGGTGGTTTCTTAAATAGAGGGCAAGGGCCTTTAGCATATTGCCCCGCTCATGAAAGGTCATTTTGCGTAAAGCAGGGTTGCCCACTTTTCTTGCATATTCTGTAATGGATGCAAAATCCAAACCTTTTGTGCTGGCGCTGGCAATCATTTCACCGGTTACTGCATTGTACAATTGCTGTCCGTCGCCGTCGCCGGTAATCCATTTTCCTGTGATGTAGTTGCCGAGTTTATTCATGGTACACAATCGTTTGTACTACAAATCTACAAACCTAATACCGAATAGATTTTGTAAATTTGAAGTAATAAAATTCTATGTTATGAGTGTAGCAGAAATGAAATTAACGGCAATAAATGAAATAACTAAGTTGAAAAGTGAAAGTGCCGTAAAGGAAATTTTGGATCATGTATTGAAAATTTCAAAGGAAGAAAAACCTCCGTTTGATTCAGATGCCTTTTTTATAAGGGCTTCTGAAAAATATGACGATGTATTGCAAAAACTGGCACAATAATGATTACAAAGGAAATCGTATTAAGGTTACACGAGCTTTCAATTATCAGGTATGGTGGTGCACAGGGAATAAGGGATGAAGGATTAATGGAAAGTGCCATAGCCAGGCCCTATCAAACTTTTGGTGGTGAGGATTTGTACCCAACAATTATTCAGAAAGCTGCCGCTATTGCAGAAAGCATAATAATAAACCATCCGTTTGTGGATGGTAATAAGCGTACCGGATATTTAGCTATGTTGGCAATTTTAGAGGAGGGGAGATTAGAAATCACTGTTTCAAATGATTACATTTATTCTTTTGTAATTCAAACCTCAACAGGCGAAACAAAGTTTGACGAAATAGTTGAATGGCTAAAACAAAGTACCGCTGATCTTTAACCCTTCCAACCCTTTCTTACAATAACCCATATTGCTTTAGATGATGTACTACATGTTTGTAATGCAGCAATACCCATTCTTCAAAATTAAGGTCTCCAAATACAGGATGTTGTGTGGCTAAAGCAGGGTCGTTGGTAAATTGGTACAAAAAATCTTTTATTTCTTTTTCCAGGTCATTCACCGCATCATCATAGCTCGCAAACTGCTCCGGTAATGGATCTTCAGGCAAAACAGGAGCCTTTGTGTTTTCCCTGAATTCTTTCTCACTTCGTAAAAACTCCTTGAATTTGGGTAGCTGGTCAGCAGGGGTTACCAAAGGAAAATGAAGTTTATTGGTAGAAACCCTGAAAAACCCGGAAATATGTTCTACCATTTGCTGGGCATTCATTTTACCCCACTTCATTTTGGCATCAGCAGGTAATGATCTTAAAAGTGGAACAAGTCCGGTGGAGATAAAAGTAAGTTTTTGCTGATCCATCTTTTATGTTTTAGTTACAAAATAAAAAAAAGCGGTTAAAACCGCTTTAAATATTCTTATCATTCGAATTCCTATTGTTCTACAACTACATCAATCTCCTTGCAAAGGCTATTGAAAATTTCATCTACAGATCCTTCTCCTTTAACCAAAACAACCTTGTCAAATTTTGTATAATAATCTGCGACAGCCGCTGTTTTATTGTGGTATTCTGCGATTCTTGCCCTTATTACATTTTCATTATTATCATCACTTCTTCCACTGGTTTGACCCCGTTTTAATAACCGGCTTACCAGTTCTTCTTCACTTACCTGCATGGCAAGCATTGTATTAATAGATGTGCCTTTCAACTCCAGCAGATTATCCAGTGCTTCTGCCTGGGCGGAGGTTCTTGGGAAACCATCAAATAAAAAACCTTTTGCATCCGGGTTGGTTTCCAAAGCGGAACTAATCATACCAATTACCACGGCATCAGGAACCAACTGACCCTTGTCCATTAAATTTTTCGCTTCAAGACCCAGTGGTGTTTTTTGGGAAATTTCCGACCGTAACAAATCGCCGGTACTCAGGTGTTTTAAACCATATTTTGCAATCAGTTTTTCACTTTGCGTTCCTTTACCGCTGCCCGGAGGGCCAAAGAGTATTAAATTCAACATATTAACTTGCTAGCCTTTGTAAAAAAACAAATATAAACTACCAGCTTTAAAAATCGTTTAACATTATTAACAATTTGTTGAAAAACGATGATTTCTTTTAAAATTTAATTCAAAAAACTATTTATGTATTAGATTGTTGACCAAATATGAATAAATCACAAGGCATCATTTCAATAATATTCATCCTTATTACCGGATGTAATGCTATTGATAATAAAAAAACAGCCACCAGTATGGAATCAAATGATCAACCAAATCCGCATTATTCAAAATCGGATAGCAATAAAATTAATTTAAGCAATGCGGAGTGGAATAAAATCTTACCTAAAGAAGTGTACACAATAGCAAGAGAAAAAGGAACAGAACGGGCGTTTACAGGTAAATACAATAACCACAAAGATGTGGGTACTTATTATTGTGCAGTATGTGGCAATCCTCTTTTTAACAGCAATGGAAAGTTTGAAAGTAGTTGTGGATGGCCGAGTTTTTTTGAGCCCTTCAAAAAAGGTAGTATTATCTATGCACCGGATAGCACACATGGCATGAAACGTACTGAAGTAATGTGCGGCAGGTGTAAATCGCACCTTGGGCATGTGTTTGAAGACGGCCCCCCTCCAACCGGGTTGCGCTATTGTATAAACTCGGTGGTATTGGACTTTGATGCTGCCAAAAATGCGGAGAAGAATTTCAGGAAATAGAATTTAAGTGATCACCTCAAATCAAAAATCTACAAAACAGGTATTATACATTGGTTCTCTTCCAACTTTTTGTTTGGGACCATCTTTGTTTTTATGCCGCTTTAACTAAAAAAAATACACTTGATGAGAAAATTGAATATCCTGCTGGCATTATTTATTTGCACGAATGTATTGACTGCTCAAAAAATCTCCACCAACCAGTTTAAAAATTTAAAGCCACGAAGCATTGGGCCTGCCGGTATGAGTGGCCGTGTTACCAGTATTGATGCCTTGCATAGTAACCCGGATATCATATATCTGGGTACTGCCTCGGGTGGAGTTTGGAGAACAGAAAATGGCGGCAGTAACTGGCAGCCAATTTTTGATGACCAGCCAATTTTAAATATTGGCGCTGTTGCCATACAGCAATCCAACCCTTCGGTTTTGTGGGTAGGTACCGGCGAGGGGAACCCGAGAAATTCACTAAACCTGGGTGGGGGTATTTATAAGAGCCTGGATGCAGGTAAATCGTGGAAGCTGATGGGACTTGAAAAAACAAAAAATATTCACCGGGTGATCATTGACCCCAATGATCCCAATACGGTGTATGCGGCGGCAATAGGAAATCCTTATGCAGAACATCCGGAAAGAGGCGTTTATAAAACTACTGATGGAGGTGATACCTGGAAACTCATGTTGCATACCAATGATACCAGCGGATGTGCAGAACTGGTGATGGATCCCACCAATCCCAATAAGCTGATCGCTAATATGTGGCAGCACCGCCGAACGCCTTACAGTTTTAAAAGCGGCGGCCCGGGCAGTGGCCTTTATATCACTTTTGATGGAGGAAAAAACTGGAAAAAGTTAGGTAAAAAGGAAGGCTTGCCGGATGGCGATTATGGCAGAATTGGGATTACTATTTCTACCAATGAGCCAAAACGCATATACGCTCTCGTGGAAGCAACAAAAAACGGATTGTACAAAACCGATGATGGCGGATTTAAATGGGAGCTTGTAAACAGTAATAAAACCGATGTTACCAACCGTGCTTTTTATTTCCAGGACATACGGGTAGATCCGTTGAACGAAAACCGGTTGTATAATATCAATCAAATGATCAGCATGAGTGAGGATGGAGGAAAAAGCTTTCAGAACGTAATTCCTTATTCCGGAATTCACCCGGATCATCATGCATTCTGGATACATCCCACCAATCCCAATCTTATTATTGATGGAAATGATGGCGGAATTGGTATTAGCCGTGACCGTGGCCGTACCTGGAAATTTGATGAACAATTGCCAGTCGGCCAGTTTTACCATATTAATGTAGATAACGAAATACCTTATCATATAATGGGTGGTATGCAGGATAACGGAAGCTGGAGAGGTCCGGCCTACACCTGGATGGATGGCGGCATTAAAAATTATTTTTGGGATAATCTTTGGGGAGGTGATGGTTTTGATGTGGCTCCTGATCCACAGGATGCCAATTGGGTATATGCCATGGCGCAAAAAGGTGAATTGGGAAGGTACAATGTTGCAACCGGTGAACAAAACAGCATACAACCACCTATTCCGGATTTAAAAACCAGGTTGCGGTTTAACTGGAATGCAGCATTTGCGTTGGCTCCGGACGATGCGAATACCATTTACTACGGCAGCCAGTTTGTGCACAAAAGCACGAACAAGGGATTTACCTGGCAAATTATTTCGCCGGATTTAACAACCAATAATGCAGCGCAGCAAAAGCAGGATGAGAATGGAGGATTGTCTGTTGATATTACCGGGGCTGAAAATTACAATACCATCCTTTGTATTGAACCTTCAGCAAAAGATAAAAATGTTATTTGGGTGGGTACCGATGATGGCAATGTTCAGCTGACAAAGGATGGGGGCAAAAGCTGGGTCAGCTTCAGGGACAAGATTCCTGGTATGCCATTGGGCGGATGGGTTCCGCAGATAAGGGCTAGCAGGTATAGTGCCGCCGAAGCATTTGTAGTATGCAATGATTATCGAAGAGGGGATTTTTAACCCTACATTTTCCGAACAAAAAATTATGGCCAAACCTGGGAGTTGATGCTCAATGAGAATAAAGTGAAAGGGTATGCATTATGCCTGTTACAGGATCCGGTAGAGCCAAACCTGATTTTTGCCGGAACCGAGCAGGGGCTTTGGGTAAGCTTTGACAACGGAACCAGCTTTGAGCAATGGAAAAACGGGTACCCTTCTGTATCTACTTATGATTTAACTATACAGGAAAGAGAAGCGGATCTTTGTATTGCTACTTTCGGCAGGGCATTATATGTAATGGATGATATAAGGCCTTTAAGGATGGCTGCCGCTGGCAATGGTAAAATAACCTCGAAGAAATTAACGGTATTTGAAGCCCCGGTAGCCTACCAGGTTAAGTTTAAAAATAAAGCGGGTTACGACTATAGCACCTGGGGATTGTACGACGGACAAAACAGGGACCGGGGTGCCTCTTATTCCTTTTATGTAAAGCCTGCTGATAAAGCTGATACCAGCAACAAATCCAGATCTGATTCTGCAACAGTGAAAATATTCAATGCAGAAAATGAATTAATCAGAACCCTGAAAGTAAGAGCCGATACCGGTTTCAACCGAAGCTATTGGAGTTATGAAATGAAAGGTACCCGGATGTCGGGGAGTACAAAACCAAGGCCCGGTTCGCCGGAGCCTGCGGGTGGTATGGCTGTTTTTCCCGGAACCTATAAACTGGTAATAGCAATGGGTAAGGACGCTGATTCTACCATGCTGGTGGTAAAACCTGACCCCGCAGTGCCTGCTTCCAGACAATTATATGACGCGAAAACGGCGGCTATAAAAAGAATTGAAATGAGTATTAGCAAGACTGTTGAGATCACTGACCGGTTAACGGATGCGGATGAAACCATCGCCAAAGTGGAAGCACAGCTTAAAAATATAGAGGGTAAGGAAACTGATAGTTTACGCAAATCCGGCAAGGCAATGACTGACTCAATAAAGAAAATCCGCAATTTCATAATGGGTACGCCGCAGGAAAAGCAAGGCTATGGATCACCCTATGAAATTACTGTAAATGACAGGCTGAGAGAGGCAAGAGGCGAGGTGTTGCGAAAAGATAAAATACCGGATGCCCAGGAATTTGGATTAATAGAAATGGCGGAAGGGCTGGTAAAAGAAGCTATTCAAAAAACCAACCTGTTTTTTAATGGTAAATGGAAAGAGTATCAAAAACAGGCCGATGAAACGCCCATGAAAACCTTTAAGGATTTTAAAATGATTGATTAAACGGATGTGTTGAGTTTATCATTTTTTCCGGGCTTTTAAACATTAGCGACATTCACCAGATTTTTTATACCCGGTTAAAAAATTACTTTTGCTATTCACTTTCACGGTAGTTAAATAATTATATGCTATGCCTTCTAAAAAGCTAAGTAATCTTGCTGAAACTCTTATAGGTTCTGAAATTGTAAAATTGGGAGCGGATATTAAAGAAAAAATTAAGCAGGGTAAAAAAATATACAATTACACAATCGGTGACTTTGACAGCGCCATCTTTCCTATTCCTATTGAATTGGAAAACGAAATTGTGGCTTCCTATAAAGATCATCATACCACTTATCCACCCGCAGAGGGTATTTTGGAATTAAGAGAAGCAGTGGCAAATTTTATAGAATCAAGAGAAGGCATTTCATTTAATACGGCTGAAGTTTTAATTGCAGCAGGGGGAAGGCCATTGTTGTATACAGCGTATCGGGCAATTGTAGATAAAGGTGATAAAGTAATATACCCGGTACCCAGTTGGAACAACAATCACTATGTACATTTTACCGAAGGCGAACACGTAGTGATAGAAACAAGGCTGGAAAATAATTTCATGCCTACCGCCGAAGAAATTAAACCACATTTAAAAGGTACCACATTGCTGTCCTTGTGTTCCCCGCTAAATCCTACAGGCACTACATTTACAAAAGCAGAACTGGAAGCCATTTGCGATTTGGTGATAGCAGAAAACGAACAACGGGGCGAGGATGAAAAGAAATTGTATTTATTGTACGATCAGATTTACTGGACGCTTACCTACGGGGCAGTAGAACATTTTAACCCGGTTTCGCTAAGACCGGCAATGAAGGAATTCACCATTTTTATAGATGGTATCAGTAAGGCTTTTGCAGCAACCGGGGTAAGGGTAGGCTGGGCCATGGGACCAACTTACCTTATTAGTAAAATGAAAGCAATTAACAGTCATATTGGTGCATGGGCGCCAATGGCTGAGCAGCATGCATTGGCGGCTTATTTAGTACAAGGAACAATAATTGATAAGTATTTACTCCATTTTAAAACAGATTTGGAAGATCGTTTAAACAGGATCTACAAGGGTTTTCAGCAATTGAAGAGCGATGGCTTTTCAGTAGATGCGGTTGCACCGCAGGCTGCCATTTACCTTACCATTCAGATAGATCTTGCAGGTAAAATCACCAGCGAAGGAAGACAATTTATTAGCCAGGCGGATGTAACAGCTTATTTATTAAACGAAGCAATGCTGGCCATTGTACCTTTTTCCGCTTTTGGCGCATCAGAAAACAGCAGCTGGTACCGGTTAAGCGTAGGAACCAGTAAAATTGATGAGATTGATGAAATGTTGGCAACGCTAAAAAAAGCATTGGAAAAATTAGAAAACAAATAAATCAGGGAGAAGGAAAATCTTTATAAGGTATGAGTAATTGAAAACAGCAATCGGTAAACAGCAATCAGTTTTTGCAATTTAAGAAAACAAAAGGCTTTAATTCCTGTACCCGGATGGTATTGCGTACAGTAAGGCTTTTATTAATGACCTTGTATTTATTAAGATCCAGAATCTCGTGGGCAGTTACTAAATTATCTAGGCGTTCCACGTTATGCAATAATTCATGTAATAATTCAACCTCATGCTCAATGGCCTGAGGACTCAAAAGTTCCTGATTGAACAATACCAGTAAATCCCGGTTCATCCTATTCATTTAAGTAAGGTTTTTGTTACCTGTCATTTAAATTTAGTATCCCACCAATCCTTTTTTGCTTGGGCAACCACATTGATTCTTTTTAGAAGCACTGCAACCGGTAAACAAAAGGGAAACAATTAACATGAACGATAAAGCGATTTTAAAATAATGTTGCATAATACAAGGTTACTAAATTAAACTATTTTCACAAATAATTATTGCATTCTTTCACGGGTTCAAAAAAAATATTAACATTATACAAAAAAAACGCACCATATTAATCGCTCCACTCGATTGGGGTCTTGGCCATGCTACCCGCTGCATTCCATTAATAAGGGCATTTCTTGCAAATGGATGCGAGGTAATAGTTGCAGGAGAAACCAGTGTAAAGTCGTTGTTGGAACATGAATTTCAACAACTTACATTTATTCCCTTGCGGGGATACCGGATCCGCTATAGTAAAATCGGGGCATGGTTACCTTTAAAAATGATGGCTCAAATACCGGGCATTATACGTTCGATATACATGGAACAAAAATGGATAAAAAAAGTTGTAAAAAAACATGCGATTAATGCAATAATAGCTGATAACCGCTTTGGATTGTATCATCCGGGTATTTCATCTGTTTACATTACTCATCAGTTGTTAATAAAAACAGGTAGTAATTTTACGGAAAAAATTATTCAGAAAATTCATTTTTGGTTTATACAAAAATACACCTGTTGCTGGGTACCTGATTTTGAAGGGAATAATAATGCCGCCGGGGAGTTATCACACCCTTTAAAATACCCTTCCAATGTTGAGTATATCGGATGTTTGACCAGGTTTGAGAAAATGGAAAACCTGCCGAAAATGTATGACCTGCTGATTCTGATTTCAGGTCCGGAACCACAGCGTACCATTTTTGAAAAATTGATATTGCATCAGCTCCAATTTTATACCGGTAAAGCAATGCTGGTTAGGGGATTGCCAGGAACAAAAGAAAAGCTGGATCACAAGGCATTCATTACTGAGAGCAATTCGTCGTTTGTTATTAAAAATCACCTTTCAGCACCTGATCTGAATGAGGCCATTCAACAGTCTCAAATAGTAATCAGCAGGAGCGGTTATACTACCATTATGGATTTGCTAAAGGTTCAGCAAAGAGCAATACTGGTACCTACACCAGGGCAAACAGAGCAGGAATATTTAGCTGGTCATTTAATGGAGCAACATTTTTTTTATGCAGTCAGCCAGGCAGCATTTAAATTGGAAGATGCCCTAAAAAAGGCCAATGCATTTACTTTTAAAAAACCTTCCTTTAATATGGAGCAATACAAAAAGGTGGTATTGGAATTTGTTGAATCATTATAAAGCCATGAACTTTACCCGTCAATACAATTTGTGAATACAACAATCAAGGCTCACATTGGGTTGCTGGGCACTAATATTTTTTTTGCGATTAACCTGAGTGCAGTAAAATATCTCACCGGTAATCATTTCATGCAGCCTTACGGGATGAATGTAATAAGGGTGGGTGTATCCGTTATATTATTCTGGATCTTATATTTGGTTAAACCTCATAAGAGCGGGATTGAAAAGACCGATCTTCCAAGGTTCGCCCTATGTGCCCTAACGGGTATTGCCATTAACCAAATGCTTTTTTTGAAAGGATTATCACTCACCTATTCTATTCATGCGGTTTTGCTGATGCTAACAACACCCATTTTAATTACTATCATTGCTGCCTGGATTTTGAAGGAACCGGTTAATTTAATCAGGATTACTGGCCTGGGTCTTGGTATTAGCGGCGCTGTAATACTAATTGCGTCCGGGAAAAATACAGGTAGCGGGGATGACGTTATGCTGGGTGATTGTTTGATACTCATCAATGCCATCTCATATACTTTTTATTTTATCCTGGTAAAGCCGTTGATGTTAAAATATAACCCGGTGCAGGTAATACGAACGATTTTTTCAATGGGATTTTTTATGGTACTCCCATTTGGATGGAATGAATTTCTGTCTGTAAACTGGGGTAGTTTTGGGCTGGTTGAATATAGTAGTTTGGGGCTAATTGTAATAGGTGGAACTTTCCTGGCTTACCTTTTTAATGCATATGGGATTAAGATTTTAGGGGCATCTATTGCGGGGGCCTATATTTATTCACAACCTGTATTTGCAGCCATTATTGCCATGATATTTTTAAAAGAAAGACTGGAATTCTACAAGATTTTAGCCGCGTTGTTTATTTTTACCGGTGTTTACCTTTGTAATAAAAAAACGAAAAATGGTTAGCATTTATTTGGCATCTACAAACAGTGATTATGCCAGCGCAGGCGAATTATTTAGAGCGTACGCAGCTTCTCTCCATATCAGCCTGGATTTCCAGCACTTTGATGAAGAACTGGATGCCCTGAAACAAATGTATGCAAAACCCAGGGGAGGAATTATTCTTGCAAGGGAACAGGATAAGGTATGTGGTTGTGTGGCCCTTCGCAAATTCAGTGATCAGGCAGGCGAATTAAAAAGAATGTATATCCAACCGGGGTATCAAAAAAGGGGAATAGGTAAAATGCTACTGGAGCAGGCTTTGCTGTTAGCTAAGGAATGCAATTATACGATGGTGAAATTAGATACATTGAATTCCATGATTCCGGCGATCAACTTATATAAACAGGCGGGATTTTATGAAACGCCTCCTTATTATCATAATCCTATTGAAACAGCTGTTTATTTTGAGAAGGTGATTTTATAGGTGATTTCCCGGCAACGCAAATCAGGTTAATAATGATCGCTTATCAATGATTTTATGCAAGTTTTGGATAATCAAAAAAGAGAAATTCCTTTTTAGCTTTTCTAAAGTCGGACCATTTTTTTGTATGAACGCTGATGGCGAATACAGCGCAGGTAGGCATATTGTCAACATTTACTGCATCCGTCAGGTTATTTACAAATTCGGTGATGCCGGGATTATGAGAAAATACAGCCACCGTGTTAAATGAATCATCGAGATTTTCCACCACTTCATAAAAAACTGCAGCCCCGGCATGGTATAACATGGTTACAAATTGAATGTCATCTTCTTTCTTACCATACGCTTCACAAAATAGTTCAGCAGTTTTTTTTGCTCTTTTAGCCGGACTGGAAACAAACAACTCAATCCTTATTTTTCTATCGATTAATCTTTTTGCCATCATGGGGGCGTCTTTTTTACCACGATCGTTCAGCGGGCGTTCAAAATCGTTGAGTGTGCCAATATCCCAACTGCTTTTTGCATGACGTACTACCAGGAGTGTTTTCACAACATTTTCTTCCAAAGGAGTGACGGGTGATTTTTGATTTGTGTCATTCATTAAACAAAAGTAAATTTATTTCTCAAAGCGAATCATCAATAAGCAGTTGAATTTTTGGGCGGGGGAATACTAAAATTCCCCGATCGGTAACGCGAAAAATTTTCCTGCAAAGGTTAAAGTCATACAGGGCATGTGGTAAAGCCTTTCAAATCCTTAGTTAATCACTCTTTTGCTCAATAAACCAGCTTAATATCCTCTTACATTTTTTCCTTCCATATAGTTCATGAATGCTTTGTTACAAACGCGGTTACCACCTGGTGTCGGATAGTTTCCTGTAAAGTACCAGTCGCCGGTATTGGTAGGGCATGCCAGGTGCAGGGTTTCAATAGTTTGATATATTACATTTACCGGGATATCTATATCTTTTGGCGTGATTAGTTCTGCGATTTTATTAGACATTTCCTCGAGGGTAAAAGATTTGTACAATTTCCTTACTACATTCTCTGTATGTAACTGGTTGTTGCGTTGCAGTTCCTTACATCTTGTTAACAGTTCTTCCAGTAAATCTTCCTGCTTTGTTTCATGAATTAATTCAATGGCGGCCCTGAAGGCAATAAAATCGCCCATTTTACTCATGTCGATTCCATAACAATCAGGATAACGAATCTGCGGAGCTGAGGAAACAATGATAATTCTTTTAGGCTCCAGCCTGGATAACATCCGGATGATGCTTTCCTTTAGGGTGGTTCCTCTTACTATTGAATCATCGATCACCACCAGTGTATCGATATTTTTTCGAACAGTGCCATAAGTAATGTCATATACGTGTTGCACCATTTCGTTCCTGCTGCTGTCTTCCGTAATAAATGTGCGTAGCTTCACATCTTTGATGGCGATTTTTTCAAACCGTATTTTCCGGCTAATCATTTCCGCCAGTTTGGCTTCGTCAAAATCACCACCCCATTTCATGATACGCTCTATCTTAATTTTCTTAAGATAATCGTCGGCACCTTTTAACAGGCCATAAAAGGCGGTTTCGGCGGTATTTGGTATAAAAGAAAAAATGGTATTTTTCAGATCGTAGTCAATCGCTTTTAAAACGGGTTCGCTTAAATAGCGGCCAAGCGCTTTTCTTTCCTTATAAATTTTTTCATCGCTTCCGCGGCTAAAATAAATCCTTTCGAAACTACAGGCTTTC